>CAIXBE010000127.1 GCA_903917595.1 uncultured Rhodobacterales bacterium | reverse complement strand
CGCATCGGCAATGTATGTGGAGCAATCACTTGATGATTCTGCCGGTCTGGCAGGGTTTTCTGCAGAATTGATTCTGGCAGATCGCTGAATATCGCAGCCACATCGCTTTGCGAAATCATCTTCGCAATACGCTTTTGCGGATCGCGGGGATCAAGCGGAATGTAGGTGCAGCCGGCGCGCAAAATTCCAAGAATCGTCGCTATCAGATCAGAGCTGCGCTCCATCAGGATGGCCACTCTTTGATTTGGCCGGATGCTCCGAATGACCAGAGCCGCGTGAACCGCCTCGGCTTTTTGGCGCAGCAAGCGATAACTAGTGTCGCCCTCGGCATCAATCACTGCAATCTTTTCAGGGTCAAGCGACACTACATGTTCGAACCAGGTATAGAGGTTATCCAATTCATCGAACTGAATGCTGCTGATTTCAGTCATCAATCTTCCCTGGAGCAAGTGCTATCTGGAAATCAGGCGACGGTTCCCAGTGGTAAGGCCCACGCACTGCTGGCTCGCCGCCACTTGCTGATACATCAAAATTGCATGCCAGTTCGGCAATAAATGTAGACGCCAGCCAGATCGAAACATCCGCAAGCGGGCAGCGGTGCTGGTCAAGCCCGAACGGCGAGAATTTCTCGCCATAGCTCTTGCCGTTCAGGAACCGCCCCGGGTCAAAAACGAATGGTTCGCCAAAGGTCGTCGCGTCCTTGTGCGATTCCCACATGCAAAGCCTCAGAAGCGCGCCTTTCGGGATGAGAAATCCATCGAATGCAAAGTCCTGCAAGACGTCCCTCATAAGGCGCTCACTCTGGTCAAGTCTAAGCACTTCCAACACGAACGCTTCGGCAAGGACCTTGCGATGTCCACAATCTGCAGTGGCGATCTGGCGCATCCAGTCCGGATGTTCGGCACCATATTTTGCGATCCAGCGAAAAAGCCCGCGCAGATCATAGCGGCCGGTTTCAACCATATAGATCAGGTTGCCTAGCATAGTGTCATCAACCGGACCTTCTTCGGAAATCGCCGAAAACAGGTTGGGAATGTCACCGCGCGGCATACCTTCGTCCAGACGACCGCGAAGCCGGGCATAGGCCGCAAGCTGCCTGGCCCCGATATTCCAGACGACCCCGTTTGGCCCGAGTTCTTTATAGCCATCCATGAGCTGATCAAACAAATCCGAGCCTTGCGCAGCGCCGAAGACAAGCTGTATCAGCATTCCGGATGAGATCGTCGAAAGCGCGTCGGACCAACGCCGGTAGTTGTCGAAGTGCTTTCGTGGCTCGGCAGTTGACCGGTTAAACGACGATAGACCGTCATTTACGAACCGGCGCATCGTCGGGGCAAGTGCTTCAAGATCAATCGTCCCCAATGCTTTTATGAGGGCAGAACGATAGGTCTTGTGCGCTGCACCGCTCATACCCCGCATGAATTCTCCGGGAAAAAGCCGCGATACATCTATTGTCACCGGCTTTACGGCGGTTGAATTTTCCCTCAATAATCGTCGGGCGGCCTGATTGCCAACAACGAATACAGCCAGCCGGTCATCAAGGACGCCTCTAAAGATTGGCCCGTGCTTCTGCCCAAGGTTCTGAAAAATGAGGCGGTCTGATCGCTCGACCTCATCCAGGCGGCGCAAATCACCAGGGGGAAGTCGAACATGCCCAGCAAGGGCACGGATTTTTGCCAGCGCCAGTTCACGATGGGGCAAGCGGCGCCATTTCGTAAAACTGGAACCCATTGACAATGCAAGTCCCTATCCCATGTCAGCACGGGCGAATGTTCAGCCGGCCTCGTCAAATAACTTAGTTGACCCTAAACAGAGTGTCCACACGGCATTGGCGCAGCGGGTTGTCCTCTCCGTTTTAACCTTGCGTGCCTCCTGGCGCGCTCAGTTTGGCAAGAAAACCATCCATCCCGCAGCAGCCAAGGCTCGACCGAAGATCAATCCTCATCCCCCGCAATCTGCGCCAGAACCGCGCCCTTCCCGCGCCATCGCAGGAGCGGCGGCACCACCAGCGCCAGAAACGCCACGAACAGCAGACCAGCCGACAGCGGCGTGCTGACCAGTGTCACCCAGTCGCCCTGCGCAATCGACAAGGCGCGGCGCAACTGCTGTTCGGCCATCGGCCCAAGGATCAGGCCCACCACGACGGGCGCGATCGGATAACCGTAAAGCCGCATCAGGTAACCCATCACCCCGAAGATCAGCAACATTGACAGCTCTACCGGCGACGGGTTCAGGCCGATGGTGCCAAGGGTCGCAAACAGCAGGATTCCCGCATAAAGCCACGGGCGCGGGATCATCAGCAGTTTGACCCACAACCGGATCAGCGGAAGGTTCAGGACCAAGAGCATGATGTTGGCAATCAACAGGCTGGCGATCAGACCCCAGACCAGCTGCGGCGACGTGGCAAACAGCAATGGCCCTGGTTGCAGGCCGAACTGCTGGAAACCGGCAAGCATGATCGCTGCGGTCGCCGTGGTCGGCAGGCCCAGCGTCAGCAGCGGCACCAGTGTCCCTGCGGCAGCGGCGTTGTTGGCGGCTTCGGGGCCAGCCACGCCCTCAATCGCGCCGTGGCCGAATTCTTCGGGGTATTTCGTCAGGCGCTTTTCAGTGCCGTAGGACAGAAAGCTGGCGATATCCGCGCCCCCGGCAGGCATGGCCCCGATGGGAAAGCCGATGGCGGTGCCGCGCAGCCATGGCTTCCACGATCGCCGCCAATCCTCACGCGTCATCGCGACCGAGCCTTTGATTGCATGGATCTTTTCCTGCATCGCCGAGCCTTGGGCGGCGACAAACAGCGCCTCACCCACGGCAAACATGGCGACGGCAAGCGTCGTCACTTCGATCCCGTCCAGAAGCTGCGGCACACCGAACGACAGCCGCGCCTGACCGGTCAGCCCGTCAATGCCGACCAGCGCCAGAGCAAGGCCGATGAACAGCGAGGTCAGCCCCTTCATCGTGCTTTCCCCGAAGGCAGCCGAGACGGTGACAAAGGCCAGGATCATCAGCGCAAAGTATTCGCGCGGTCCAAAGACCAGCGCCAGTTTCACGATATGCGGGGCAAGGAAGGCCAGTGCCAGCGTGGCCAGCAGACCCGCAACGAACGATCCGATGGCAGCGGTGGCAAGGGCCGGGCCGCCCCGCCCCGCGCGGGCCATCTTGTTGCCCTCTAGCGCCGTGACGATACTGGCGCTTTCGCCGGGAGTGTTCAAAAGGATCGACGTGGTCGACCCGCCATACATCCCACCATAATAGATGCCCGCGAACATGATCAGCGATCCCGCCGGATCAAGGCCGTAGGTCACCGGCAACAGCAGCGCCACGGTCAGCGCCGGACCGATGCCGGGCAGGACCCCGACCGCCGTGCCAAGGGTCACGCCGATCAGCGCATACAGCAGGATCATCGGGTCAAGTGCGGTAGCAAAACCCTGCAGCAGGAAATCGAACGTGGTCATCTCAGCCCCCAAAGATCAGGGTTTCAGGCAACCCCGCAGGAAGGTTCAGCTTCAAAAGCTGGTCGAACACACCATAGACCGCGAGGGCAAAGCCGAACCCGACCGGCAGGCTGATGGCAAACCGGCGCATGCCAAAAGCGGCGGCGGTGCAGGCGAACAACAGGCCCGAGGCGATGGAAAAGCCCAAGGGATGCAGCAAGATCAACTGCAGAGCCAGCCCGCCGGTGATGAACAGCACCGGCACCGGTTGCTGGCGTGGCACGCGGATGCCGCCGTGGCGCAGGCCCTTCCAGACATGGGTCAGGGACAAAAGCCAAAGGCAGATGCCGACAAAGACCGGCGCGTGGCCCGACCCGATCCCGGCATAGCCGCCCTTGTCGGGGATCACCGCGCCTTGCCAGATCAGTAGGCTGCCAAGGCCCGCCAGCAAAGCGGCGATGATGAACGCCGCCCCATCGGGGCGACGTTCAGTTGCGGGGGTTGCGGGGTCAAGTCCGCTCATTGGACCAGGCCGATGTCCTTCAGGACAGCGGTCGTGGCTTCGATTTCCTTGGCAAGCTGTGCGTCGAAATCGGCACCGGCAAGGTAGGTGTTGGCCCAGCCCTTGCTTTCCAGCATCGCGGCCCAGCCTGCCGACATGGCCAGCTTTTCGATGTCTGCGGCCACAGCGGCCTTCTGTTCGTCCGACAGGCCCGGGGCTGCCGCAACCATGCGCCAGTTCTGCACGTTCACGTCATAGCCCGATTCCATCAGCGTCGGCGCATCGGTGCCAGCCCACTTTTCGGCTGTCGACACCGCCAGCATCCGCATGGTGCCCGCCTCGACTTGCGGCAGGAATTCGCCCACGCCGGAAATGCCCACGGTCACCTGATTGCCCAGGATCGCGGCCAAAGCCTCACCGCCGCCGGAAAAGGCGACGTAGTTGATCTTGGTCGGATCAATGCCCGCAGCCTTGGCCAGAAGACCGACGGTGATATGGTCAACCCCGCCCGCCGAGCCGCCAGCCCAGGACACCGACCCCGGATCAGCCTTCATCATCTCGACCAGTTCGTTGATGTTCTGGATCGGGCTGGAGGCCGAAACCGCAATCCCGACAGCCTCGCCGGTCAGGCGCGCAATCGGGGTCACATCGGCCAGCGTCACCGGCGAGGCGTTGGTCAGGATCGCGCCGACCATCACATAGCCGCCGACAATCAGTTGGCTGGCATCGCCCGAAGCGGTCGAAGCGAACTGCGCCAGACCGACAGTGCCACCAGCACCCGGTACATTCTGGACCTGAACCGCAGCCGAGATGCCTTCGGCCTGCATCACTTCCTGCATGGCGCGCGCGGTGCCATCCCAGCCACCGCCGGGGGCAGCAGGGGCCATGATCATGTAATCTTCCGCAAAGGCCGGCATGGCCAAGGCTGCGGCAAAGACAGCGCCCAAAAGCGTGTGTTTCATTCTGATTCTCCTCCCAAAGCACGGTTTTTCGTGCCGATTTTCCAAGCTGGCACCTCCTCGTGCCAACCCTGCGTGGAAATTCAGCACAAATACCTGTCAAGAAGCTGACAGGGTTACGGCTTGTCCAGCGCCTCGCGCCACAGGCGCAGCAAACGCTGGCGTTTTGCTTGATCCAGATAGACCAGAACCCCAGGGCTGACCGGGATCGGGCGCAACTGGTCGCCTAGGGCTGCCTGCATTGCAACGCCACTTCCCGCGCCCGACACCTCCAGACTTACCGAAGGCAGGCGAAGCTTTTCCGATAGCAGGGTCTGGCCCTCCGCGCTCATCAGAAAGGCCAGAAGGGCGCGGCCAAGGTCGGGAGAGGCCGCCGCGCGCGGGACCATGGCGACGCGAGAGACGACGACGGTATAATCACGCAACAGGACAAAGCCGATGTCGGGGGCCAGCCGTGCCTGATCGGCGGCATAAGACCCAAGGATATTGTAGCCCAGCACCAACCGGCCATCAGCGACCCGGTCAAGGATGTCCTGCGAGGTAGGAAAGGTCTGCAGTCCGGCCCGGCCCATCGCCCGCAAAAGCGACCAGACATCGGGGAAATGTTCGGCGTCGCGGGCGATGAACAGATAGCCCACGGCGGATTTCTCGATGTCATAGGTGCCGATCCGGCCGGTCAGATTATCCGGAGCGGTTGCCAGCCAGTCCAGCAGTTCCAGCCGCGATTGGGGCGGGCCGTCCGGAAAGCTGGGCTTGTGATAGACCAGAACCGCCGGCTCGAAGGTCAGCGCAAAGGCGGTGTCCTGCCATTTGGCCCAAGAGGGCCAGTCGCGGGCCAGCGTGACGGCGGCCTCTTGGCCGTAGCCGTCATTGGCCAGCTTCAGTTGCAGGTCCATTGCCGAAGAAAACAGAAAATCCGCCGACGGCTGGCCTGTATCGGTCTCGGCAATCACCCGTTCGGCGATTTCGCTGGCCAGAAGGTCTTCATAGCGCACCGCGACATCGGGATGGCTGGCCTGAAAAGCCCCGATCAGAGTCGCGGCCAGCCGGTTGTCGAGGGTGGAGTAGATGACAAGCTCTTGTGTATCCCCGTTCGGCGCGGGGTAATGCGTGACCTCGGCCAGCGCGGGGCCGGTCAGACCAATCAAGACTGCAAGGCACAGGCGCATGTCCCGAACCTTGCATAACAGACAGCCGGTTCACAACTGCCGAGATCGCGCCTAACCTGTGGCGAGGAAAGGGGGCGTCATGCGATTGCTGCTGGTCGAAGATGATCTGCCACTTGCCGAGGCGCTGATGTCGCTGCTGGTGTCGTCGGGCTATGCGGTGGACTGTGTCCATGACGGTCAGGCGGCCCGCGATCTGGTCGCGGCCGAACAGTTCGACCTGATGATCCTTGACCTGAACCTGCCGGAATTGGACGGGCTTTCGGTCTTGCGGGCAATGCGGGCGCAGGGCAACCGGGCGGCCGTCATGATCCTGACTGCGCGCGGTGCCGCCGAAGACCGGGTGCGCGGCCTTGACCTTGGGGCCGACGACTACATGGCAAAGCCCTTCGACGTGCGCGAGTTCGAGGCCCGCGTCCGGTCCCTGCTGCGTCGGCAGGCGGGGCTGCGATCCTCGACCGTGACGCTGGGTGCCTTGACGCTGGACCTGACCACCCGCCAGTTTTCCGGCAATGGCCATCCCATCGACCTTCCCCCACGGGAACGCGCGCTTCTGGAGTTGATGGTGATGCGGGCCGGCAAGGTCGTAGCCAAAGAGGCCATCGTGCAATCGGTAACGTCGTTGGAAGACATCCTGTCGGATAATGCCATCGAGCAATATATTTCGCGTTTACGTCGCCGGTTGCAGCCCCTTGGCCTGAACCTGCGGACTGTGCGGGGCATCGGCTATATACTGGAACCGCCAGGCGATCCGACATGAGACCCTACTCGCTGCGTCGCCGGCTGTTGTTGTGGTTGCTTTTGGCAACGATCTTGCTGGGATTGATCGCGCTAATTGACACCTGGCGCGAGGCGCTGCGCACAGCGGAAGGCGTCTCGGACAGGGTTCTGTTCGGTTCAGCCCTTGCCATCGCCGAACGGGTCAGCGTGGACGAGGCGGGCGGGTTGGAGGTGGATATCCCCTATTCATCGTTGGAGATGCTGACGTCGACCGCGCAGGACAAGGTGTTTTACCGTGTTGATGGTCCGATTGGCACATTTCTGACCGGTTATCAGGACCTTGCCGTGATCGCAGCCCCGGCGGGTGGGGTTGCGTTTGCCAACGGCACACATGACGGCGTCAGCATCCGCAGCGCTACGGTGAACCGCGAAATTTCGACGGGTGCGGCATCGATCCGCTTTACCGTGACCGTGGCCGAATCTATCCGCGCGCGTTCGGCGCTTGCGCAAGCAATCCTTGTCCGCTCGGCGCTGCGCCTTGCACTTCTGGTGTTTGGGGTGGCGGTGCTGGTCTGGGTCGCAGTCACCGTCGCCCTGCGCCCTCTGAAGCGTCTGGGCGATGCCATCGCCAACCGTTCTCCCGATGACCTTCACGCCGTCACCGCTGATACGCCGGAAGAGGTCGAGCCGCTTGTCCTTGCCATCAACCAGTTCATGGACCGCTTGAAAACCGCACTGGACGGATTGCGCAACTTCACCGGCAATGCCAGCCACCAGTTGCGCACGCCTTTGGCGGTCGTGCGCACCCAGCTTGCCCTGATCGACCGCAGCACAGGGCATGAGGCAACTGCGGTCGCAAGCGACAAAGCCAAGCTGTCGCTTGAGCGTGCCGAACGCGTGTTGTCGCATTTGCTGTTGCTGGCCCGGGTCGACGCGAGCGCCAGTGCCGCTGTCCTTGCGCCAGTGGATATTGCGGAGCTGGCCAAGGAGGTGACCGCCGAAATGGTGCCGGCGGCCATCACTCAGGATATCGACCTGGGATACGAAGGATGCGATCACGCCATGGTCGCCGCCGACCCAGTCCTTCTTGCTGAACTGCTGCGGAACCTTCTGGCCAATGCAATCAGTTATTCTGGCAGCGGGGCGGTTGTTACTGTTCGTTTGGCGAGGATTGGGGATCGAATTGTCCTTGCTATCGAGGACAACGGCCCCGGTCTTTCGGATGCGCAGATGCTGGTTGCTGCCCAGCTTGGGCGTGGCGCGCCCAGACCGTCGCCACACCTTGCCAAGAGTCAGACAAACGGCATGGGCCTTGGTCTGGCTGTTGCGGTCGAGATTGCAAAACTCTTCAAGGCCAATCTGCGACTTGAACGGCCCGGGTCCGGAACTGGCCTGCTGGCGTCGGTCGAGTTTTCGGAACTTCCCGAGTGATAGCCAACCCGAGCGCGACCACTTCAGCGTGCTCTTGCCTCAATGTTCGCCGTTGCAAGCGTGACTTCCCAGCTTTCGACTTCAGCCAGCCTGCAACCATTGCGGCACAAGGGGCGAGTTGGTGTTGTCGGAAGAACTTGCCTTGCGACAGGGCTGGGTGATCCACCAGCTTGCCAGAATGACAAGCCTCTGTCCTTTCCGGTAGTGCAGGACGCGCCCAGAGATCATCCGCCACGCGGTGATGCTCTAGATCCGACTTCCGTTCATGCTGCGCAACGGAAAGGATCAGCTGCACCAGCGCGGGATCGAGATCAGGGGCAGGCGCGTCGCAGCAATGGCCGACAGGTGGGGCAGGGGTAACGGAGACTGGTTCGCATTCTTCTGACAGCACACCTCGGCCGGATTTGTCCGGCCGAGGGTTGGGGCTTTGTCAGGCGAAGAGCGTGTCGAGCGACCACAGAGAGGGATCGGCGATGTCCGAAAAGGTGACCGACGTCGTCGCATCGATCTGCAAGAACGCCGTGGCTCCGGTGACGCGCAGGCTCATCGCCTGCAACGCGCCCAGGTCGATGGTGTCGATACCGAGAGTGAAATTCTTTACGGTGTCACGGCTGCCGTCGGCAGCAAAGACGAAGACGTCGGCCCCGGTTCCGCCCGACAACAGATCGTTGCCTGCGCCGCCCGACAGGATGTCGCCGTCGCTTCCGGCGGTCAGCTGATCGGCATCTGCGCCGCCGTAGAGCGCGTCGCCACCGGTCGAGCCGTAAAGCTTGTCCTTGCCGGCGCCACCATCCAGCGTGTCGCTGCCCGACCCGGCATGGAGGTGGTCACTGCCGTCTCCGCCAAACAGCTGATCGTCGCCGTCTTCGCCAAACAAGGTGTCCGCGCCATTGCCGCCGGTCAGCAGGTTCGCATTGGCGTTGCCGACAATCTTGTTGGCCAGCGCGTTGCCGGTTCCGGACGTGGCGGCCGATCCCTCGATGAGCCAAAGTTCCTCGAACCCGTCGAGCAGGCTGTGGCTCAGCTGCGACAAGACCTTGTCATAGCCCCCGCCGTTGGTCTCGGTGATGACGTCGCCGGCATTGTCAAGCCAGTAGACGTCGTTGCCAAGGCCGCCGTCCATCGTGTCGGCGCCGCTCTGGCCATCCAGCACGTCATTGCCGGCCCCGCCTTTGACCAAGTCATCGCCTGCGCCAGCCCGCATGAAATCGTCGCCGTCGCCGCCGTCGATGACATCGTCGCCCTCGCCGGCCGTGATCTTGTCGTTGCCGCCATAGCCGTAGATGGCCTCGCTGGCTCCGTCGCTGCCGTCGATCATGTTGCCGTCGGCATCGGTGTAGCCCACATGCATCTGGTCATTGCCGGACGTGCCGTCCACTGCGTCAGTGACGATCTTCAACGTGCCGACACCAAACCCGCCGTTATCATCCGCGACAAAATATGTCACTTCCGTGCTGCCGCTGGTCGCGGTCGCTTCGATCCGGATCACTCCGTCCTTGAGCAGCGTGAGCCGTTCACCCGAGGCCAGCGTGATCGTCTGACCTTCGCTGATCGCCTGACCGGAAATGTGGGTGATGCGCGCGCCGGGGGCGGTGGCGGCAAAGCTGTCGTTGGACAGAAGGTCGATGCTGCGCTCGCCCTTGGCGGTGACGATGGCCAGATCGGCCTCGGTCGTGAGCAGTTTTGGCAGCAGCGGTGCCAGTTCCGGTGCGAGGGCGACGGTGTTGACTGCGCCAAGATCCAGCCGGAACTCGACATCGTTGTAATCCTTGTCGCCGCCTTTCCATAGATCTTCGAAGGTCATGGACAGCAGCACCTTGCCGTCCTTCACCTCGACCGAGAACCGGACATGGTTCAGGGCATCGCCGTTCAAGGTAAAATTGGTGTCGGCGCTGGCGGCAGAATGGAACGTGGTCGTGCCGTATTGCGACTTGATCGCGGTCGCCACTCCTGCTTCGTTAACGTAACACAAGATGGGGCTGGCCAGATCACTTATGGTCGCTTCGGCCCCTGTTGCGGTGCGGAACTCGAAGTGTCCGGCGGTTTCGACCAGCAATTTGCCCGTGCTCTGGCTCCAACCGTTGGGCAAAATGAAGAATCCGATGGAATCAGAAGTCTGCAAAGTGATCGGGGTCATCGAGACGCCGGGCGTCAGGTCGCCGCCAGAGCCTGCGGCGGACGCATTGGCAAAGATGATTTCGACGTCATAAATAACGCCCTCGGCGTCGATCCGGTACATTCCTAGCACGTTCAGGAAACCTGCGGTTTCTCCGAGAAAGGTAACAGTGCCATCGTAGGATTGGGCAATGCCGAGTTGGGTTAGGTCAAGGATCATTCGAAGTTCCTGTTCGGGGCTGCGGTGGCCAACCAGACGGTGGGTTATAGAATTTCGAACTGACTGCCGGTTTCCGCCCATGGGGGGCAGCTAAAGGCAGACAGTCCGCGGGGACATCGGACGCGGCGGACGCTATGGGGACGCTAATGACGCATTGTTGCCGACGACGCCCCTGCGCAGGCGGACAGGTCGCGCACTCAAAAGCATAGGCCTTGAAGCGACCGTATAGGTGGCCCCCCCGTACCGGGGTGACTTGCCTCAGCCGATGTACCGCGCCAGGGCGTGGATACGGCTGGTCGGATCAGCCAACGCCTTTTTCACCGAGGCGACGGTGTTTGACCCGAGAAATCCGTGCAAAGGCCGCCGCGCGGATCAGCGCGCTTACGCGGCTTTCGCCATAACCGTCATCGCCTGCGCTATCTGCGTGTTGACATGAACCCCCGCGTGAATATTTACTATTCTCAAGGGCATTTAGGAAAACCCGACGCGGATGGAGCTCACGTTCAACGCATCGAAATATGGTGAGCGGGTTTGAACGTCAACAAATCGACGCAAGGCGCCAAGGAACTCAGGTCAGTACGTAAGGAAACTTCTGGCCTGATCTGGCAAGTCATCCTGTTCAGTTTCGCTGTCAACGCCCTGATGATGACCGGGCCGCTTTACATGTTGCAGGTCTATGACCGGGTCCTCGGCAGCGGTTCAGAGGAAACGCTGGTTGCGCTCTCGATCCTTGTCGTCGGTCTTTTTCTTGCGATGGGAGTGCTGGATTTTACCCGTGGCCGGGTGATGGCGATCGTCGGGGCACGGTTTCAGGAAAAGCTGGACCGTCGCGTTTTCAGCGCAGCATTGCAGGTCTCGGCAGGTGACCCGAACGATACCGGGGCGGTGATTGCGCAACGGGATCTCAGGGCGATCCGGTCGTTCCTTGCGTCCCCTGTCCTGCTTGCCCTGATGGACCTGCCCTGGGCCCCCTTCTTCATGGCGGCGGTCTTCATCTTTCATCCTTATCTTGGCTGGCTTGCCTGCGGTGGCATCGTGGTGCTTGTCGGTTTGACCTGGCTGAACCAGATCATGTCGCGACGACCGCAGGCCGATTCCGGACAGGCATCCGAGAAGGCCGAACGATACTCTGAACAGTTGAAGAATGAAGCCGAAACCGTGCAAGCACTGGGGATGTCCGGCGCGGGTTTTGACCGCTGGCAAACATTCCAGCGCAAGGCATTGCGGACGGCGATCCTGACCGGCGATATCGTCGGGGCTTATGGTTCGATAACCAAAACCTTCCGATTGTTCCTGCAGTCGGCAATGCTGGGTCTGGGCGCCTGGCTGGTCTTGCAAGGCGAACTGACGGCAGGTGCCATGATTGCAAGCTCGATCCTGATGAGCAGGGCATTGGCACCGATCGAAATGGTCGTCGGCCAGTGGTCGATGGCGCAGCGCTATGACGAAGCGTGGCATCGCCTTTCCATCCTGCTTTCCCGTGTCCCCCTGTCTGCGCCATGCACGCCCTTGCCGCGTCCGCGCGCCCTCCTGGAGGTCGAAAGCCTGAGTGTTGCGCCGCCCGGTGAACAGTCAGCCATCCTTCGTATGGTCAGCTTTCGCCTTGAGCCGGGACAGGCGATCGGCGTGATCGGTGCCTCCGGGTCAGGAAAGTCGACCCTTGCCAAGGCGTTGACGGGTGTCTGGCGCCCGCTGGCAGGCAAAATCCGACTGGATGGGGCAACGCTGGATCAGTTTGACCCGGACATTCTGGGTCGCTTTCTTGGCTATCTGCCGCAGCGGATCACGCTTTTTGACGGGACGGTTGCCGAAAACATCGCCCGACTTGACCCCGAACCCGACAGCGCAAGGATCGTGGCGGCCGCAAAAAGGGCCGATGCGCATGACCTGATCGTGAAACTGCCGAAGGGATATGATACCCCGATTTCCGCCAATGGCGGGCGGCTGTCGGGAGGACAGATCCAGCGGATCGGCCTTGCCCGGGCGCTGTACGGCGACCCGGTGCTGTTGATCCTGGACGAGCCGAACTCCAACCTCGACAATGACGGCTCGGTCGCGGTGAATGCGGCGATCCGGACCCTGAAGGCCGAAGGAAAGTCCGTGCTGATCATTGCGCACCGGCCTGCTGCCATTCAAGAGTGCGACCTGCTTTTGGTCCTTGATCAGGGGATGCGCCAGGGCTTTGGCCCGCGTGACCAGATCCTGCGCGAACTTGTCCGAAACCACTCTGACATCTTACCCACGCCAAATCCGCCTGGTGCGACATGACCGATAAGGACACGAATTGGTCCGCCGGCAGGCCGCTCTTTTGGGGCTATCTGACCTTGGGGCTGCTGATCGGCGGTCTTGGGGCATGGGCCATGCTGACAACCCTGGCCGGGGCCATCATCGCTCCGGGCCAGATCGAGGTGGCGCAAAGCCGTCAGGTCGTCCAGCACCTCGATGGCGGCGTCGTCGCGGAAATCCTTGTCGCGGAAGGGGATGAGGTCGGCGCCGGAGATGTGCTTTTGCGGCTGGAAGGAAGCCAGCTGCAATCAGACCTTACAATCGTCGAGAACCAGCTTCATGAAATGAGTGCGCGTCGCGCGCGGCTGGAGGCAGAGCGCGACAATGCCGATGCCGTGACGTTTCCTGCCGAATTGCTGAATGCAGCGGCGATCGTGCCAGACGTGGCCGAGATGATCGATGGACAGGCAAGCCTATTCGCGGCCCATCGTGAAACGCTTGCGCAGGCCATTGACCAGCGCGGAAAGCGCATCTTGCAGATTGGCAGTCAGGTCGAAGGAATCGCGGCGCAACAGGATGCAGTGGAAACCCAAGTCGTGTTGCTTAACACCGAGCTTGAGGCGCAGCGTGACTTGCTTGCAAAGGGTTTGACACAGGCCACACGGGTATCGGCGATTGAACGGGAACTGGCACAGGTGCAGGGACGCGTCGGTGAACTGACGGCCGCCGAAGCCGAAGCCGCGGGCCGGATCACCGAGATCGAGATCGAGATCCGCGGCCTTGCAACGCACCTGCGCGAAGGCGCCGAGGCTGAACTTCGCGACGTTGCCGCGCGCGAACTTGAACTTTCCGAGCGGCAACGCGCCTTGGCCCGGCGGGTTGGAAACCTCGATATCCGCGCGCCTGCCGCGGGCCTGGTGTTCGGCCTGCAGGTGACCACACCGCAGTCAGTGATCCGGCCAGCCGATCCGTTGATGTTCATCGTCCCACAAGACCGTCCCTTGCTGGTTGCAGTGCGCGTTCCAGCCACTCATGTCGATGAGGTGCGCCTAGGGCAGGACGTGCGCCTGGTGTTCTCGTCGCTGCCCTCACGAACGACACCAGAGGTGAGCGGGCGTGTGACATTGGTATCGGCTGATGCATTGACGGATGAGCGAACGGGGGCGACCTATTATCGGACGGAAATCGCGATCGACATCAAAAGCTTGCAAGACCTTGGCGAGGACTACGTGGTCCCCGGAATGCCGGTCGATGCATTCATCCGAACCGTCGACCGGACACCACTTTCCTACCTGCTGAAGCCGTTCTCCGACTACTTCCGCAATGCGTTTCGGGAAACGTGAAATGAGCGGTCCCAAGCGTGGCCAATAGTTGGAAGAATCCAGCAGTTGCGATCGTTTGCCTGGACGGGAACTGCCATTGAATTCCTAGCCAGGTCCAGTCGACTGCTCCTTGACGGTCATAAGGCGAAGAAGTCGGCATACGTAAGTGCCAAACTTGAAACCAAGGTCGCGAAGTGGATGCGTGCATCGTCGGGCGTCCAAAGATTGGGCGCGCTCAACCTGAATTGGCGCTTAGATCCGTATTGACAGAATCGGTCTTGCAGGCTTATGACACCGATGTCATGACACCGATGTCACATCGCTGGAATACCTGATAGAAATCGGGGCAAGCGCGCATCGACTGCTTGGGAGGGCGGGATGGCAACGATCTATGACGTCGCGAAAGCAGCCGGGGTTTCGGCCAAGACTGTCAGTCGCGTCCTGAACAGCGACGGACCGGTCGGTCGCGAAACCCGTGAAACGGTCGAAACCGCCATGTCGGCCCTGGGCTATGTCCCGTCCAACGCGGCAAGGATGATGCGGTCGCAGAAGTCCGGCCTGATCGGCCTGATCACAGGGGCAATTTCGACGGCCAAGGAACTGATCACCAGACCCGCCGGTCTGCCCGACCTGTTCATCCTTCAGGGCATCCAGCAGGTGATCTCGCATAGCGGCATGACCCTTATGATCGCGGACACCGACAGCCGGCCTGACCGGGTCGCCCCCTTGATCAGCACGTTCCTTCAGCACCGCGTCGAGGGGCTGATCTACATTGCCGAATACCACCAACGGGTGGAATTGCCGCGCTTGCCGCTTGGGACGCCGATGGTACTTGCCAACTGTTTCGACAGGATCGGCACACCCAGCATCCTGCCCGATGACGAACGTGGCCAGCATGATCTGGTGGCGCGCATCGCGGCGGCAGGCCATCGCCGGATCGCCTATCTGACCCTGCGCAGCGGCATTTCGGCCACCCATCTGCGCCTGCAAGGCTATCGCGCGGCGCTGGTCGCGGCGGGCATCGCCTATGATCCCGCGCTGGTTCAGGATTGCGGGCTTGAGGAAAACGAAGGCGAAACCCAGCTTTTGTGGGACGCCATCGACCGCATGCTGCGGTTGCCCGATCCGCCGACGACCTTTTGTTGCGGCAACGACAAGATGGCGATCAAGGTTTACGGCATCCTGCGGTCGCGCGGGCTGAAACTGCCCGAGGAAATCTCGGTGGCCGGGTATGACAATTACCGGACTATCGCCGAAACCCTTTTTCCGCCGCTGACCACGGTGGAGCTACCATATGCGGCCATTGGTGTGCGCACAGCACAACGCCTGCTTGCCATGATTTCCGGCGAAAGCCGCGAAGAGAAGGGACCGACCCTGGTGTCTGGTCCCGTTTACTGGCGCGGTTCCGTGACGGAGAAGCGCCAACTGAATGTCACCCATCTAAAAACCGTCAGGGAGGACTACCAATGAAGCATAGAAATTGGCTCGCCGGGGCCACGCTTGCCACAGCTCTGCTGGGCAGCGCCGTTCACGCGCAGGAAACGCTGAGCATGTGGTATCACGGCGCAGGCAACGAAGTTGAAGCAAAGATCGTCGATCAGATCATCGCCTGTTGATTTTCACCCAGAAGTGAGCCGGTTAGGCGCATAATTTTCACTGAGAACTGAGCCATGTGAACCTACCCCCGAAGCGGAGAGCGGCGGGGGCAACGGAGTGATCCACATGGGACTATTGAACATCATCCGACGGATGCATTTGCGGCAGAAGCTGTCG
>CAIXBE010000126.1 GCA_903917595.1 uncultured Rhodobacterales bacterium | reverse complement strand
TCGACGACAAAGACGACGGGGTGTTCTTCGCCAAAGTGATGGGCCTCTTGGCACAGGCAGAGGCAGCAGATTCATAATGCGCCTACCCCCCCAGAATTGGGGGTGGGACCCCCCAATTCTGGGGGGTCCTTGGGGCCTATATATCAATCATTATAATAGAGAGGGTATAGGTCAGGATGGATGAGAGCTTCCTTGCCAAGTTTGCCTTGCCAGACGGCTACATCTTGCCCGTGGTTGAAGGGGACAAACAGGCCAAGCCCAAAACGAGCAAATCAAAGCACTTCATCCCAGCCCTGCCACTTGGGGTGGTCCTGATCTGTGTGGCGGGTGGCTGTGAGATAGCCCTGCCCCTTATCCTAGCCATCCACCGGCAACTTGTCATGACGGGGCGGGAATGGACCCCACTGAACATCGCCATCTGGGTTGCCGCGGGTAACCCGCCAGAAAAGAAGCGGGCCAAGGTGCTGGCTGCGCTCAAAGGGCACACCGACCTGATCCAGATACGGTCCAAAAAGACCACCACCAGCCACTACGAAGTGGCCTATGGTACGCTGTGGTCGGCGGAAGCCCAAAGCCAAGAGAAATTGCTCTGAACGCCAAAATCTGCTAATCTCAGCAGCATGTTAGCTACCCTCCACCGCCGCATTGCACGACTGGAAGCCAAACGCCCTCCCACGCAACCGACGGGGCGGATGATCTCTTTTGAGGAAATGGACCCAGCTATGGTCGCGATGTACTTGGCGCTGGATTGCGACGTGGGGCGCATGTCGATGGATCAACTCAACCTTTGGGAGGCCGAGATCATGCGGTTTGCCGATTGAACGGGCGCGATACGGCAGGGCGCTTTGCGGCTGGCAACACCGGCAGACCCGCAGGCGCGCGTAATCGCACGACGATGGCTGTTTTGGGGCTGCTGGAGGGGCAGGCTGAGGCTTTGACCCAGCGGGCGGTCGAACTGGCCTTGGATGGCGACACGGTTGCTTTGCGGTTGTGCTTAGAGCGGCTGGCGCCCCCCCCCAGAGACGCACCCGTCGAGTTTACGTTGCCCCCCATGAAGACCTCCCGAGACGCCGCAGAGGCCGCTGGAGCCGTGTTGCAGGCGGTTTCTCAGGGCGAGCTTACCCCAGCAGAGGGTGCAGTGGTGATGGGCTTGGTCAACGCTTACCGCCGAACTTTGGAGACTTCAGAATTGGAAGCGCGGGTGGCGGCGCTGGAGGGGCAATAGAGATCAGTCGGTTTATTTCTTTGCCTTTGATCCCGATCACCTTGGCATTGCGGATGCCAGCGAGGAAAGCGACGTCGAAGAGTTCGTCGATTACACCCTCGATGCGCACCCATTCGACAATGGCACCGGTGCGGGTGTCGATCACCAGCAGGCCGGTGCGGGCATCGGCATCATGGGCGCGCAGCGCATCGTCCAGTGCTAGCCCTGCGAAGGTGCGGTTCTCTCTGGCGCGAGAGATGCCAATCACGGCGTAGGGGCCAGCAAAGGTAAGGCCACGGGCATAGCCGGGGCAGAAGGTCAGCGGGTTGAACTGGCCGTTCTCTACCCAGCCAAAGTCGCCGGTGCCCGAGTTCAAAAGCCAAAGCTTACCACCGTGCATGCGTGGCGAATGTGGCATCGAAAGACCTGAGGCCACCACCTAGCCCGAGGCCACATCAACCACCACACCCCCCAACGCGGCAATTGTTCTGCGGGGCGAATGCGGAAAGCCCCGCGCTAGCGGGGCTATGGTATTGGTATTGTTATGTATTTTTTTGGTTGCGGGGGCGCACAGCCTACAATGTCGCAAGTTTGTTGTGTTGGAAAGAAAGCGCGCTTAACGCTAGCACATCTTGACCTTTCCACCCGGTCATGGGAAATTACCTCCACATGAAGAGTGGACCTGCGCGTCCCGCCAACCTGCACGACCTGCAGCTGAAGCTCCCCGAATGAGCGCTTGTATCGTTTGATTGGCAGTATTCAGACCACACGCCGACAGCGATGTGACATTGAGACGATCAAGGAAGCTGGCGCTATCGCTGTTACCGAACTAAACAGTTGCACTATTCCGTGCATTGCAGAGGAATTGACAAAGTTCCCTGCAGCATGTTCGGTAGGTGCTTGGATAATCCTCCAATCAAGCAGACGGAATAGGAGTGCAAATTAGTGTCGTTTCGACCACCGGAGAGTTATGAAGAGCTGATCAAGCTGATCCACGACCGGTACGACGACATGTCCAAGTCGTATCAGAAGATCGCGCTCTATCTGACGCAGAATCCCAATGATGTCGCCGTGCTGTCGGTCAACGCGATCGGGGCAAAGTGCGGAATACATGCTTCGAGCTTTGTGCGCTATGCGCAGTCACTCGGCTACAAGGGGTTCAAGGACTTGCAGACAGTGTTCCAGAGGCGACTGACGACGGCGGCCCCGGGATTCGACGCACGTGTGCGGGCGCTGGCGACGGAACTCGGAGGAGTCCGGGAAGGAGAGATGGCGTTTCTTGGTGATCTTGTAGCAAGGGACGTAGCCTCCCTGCAGGAGCTCCTCGCAAGTGTTGATGCCGCTGCCTTGGCGATGGCCGCCGATATGATGGAAGCGGCAGATACGGTTTACCTGATCGGGCAACTTCGGTCGGCCCCGGTCGTCGATCTGCTGCGGTATGTGCTGACGATGCTTGGCAAACGGACGGTGCTTCTGGATTCCAGCGGCGGGCTTGCGACCCACATGGCTAAGGTCGCGCGGCCGACAGATGTTCTATTTGTAGTGTCGTTCCGCTTTTACGCAACCGAGGTGGTGAACGTGGCCGAGGAAACGGCGGCGCGCGGCGTGCCGATCATTGCACTGACCGACAGCACGCTTTCGCCTTATTCAAAGCTTGCGCGAATCCTGTTTGCTGTGCCGGAACACGAATACACATTCTCGCGCAGTCTGGCTGCGCCGATGTGTCTGGCCCAGGCGCTCAGCGTTGCTTTGGCGGCGCGTCTGCAAAAGAACACCGACGCGCCGCGTATTCCGGTGGTCACAGCGTCATAGGCCCATTCGGCACGGGCATGCCTTCGGCCACCGCGCCCCAGACCGACTGGTCAAAGTTCACGATGGCACCCGTCATCAACCCGGCATCGTCCGACACAAGGAAGTTGACCGCCCGTGCAGCCTCGCTCGGATCGACCAGCCGTCCGAAGGGCAAGGCGGCTGCGGCCTTGGCTTCCCAGTCGGGATCGCCGCCGTCTGCCTGAATCTCGCGCTCGTGGTCAGAGGCCATCCACCCGACATTTAGTTGGTTCACCCGGATGCGGTTGGCCATGACTGAGAACGCGGTGTTAGCGGTTAGAGTGGTCAGCGCGCCTTTGCTGGCACAATAGGCGTTGATGAAGGGTTGCCCGGCGAGGGCCGAGATCGACCCGATATTGCAGATCGCGCCCTCGATGCCTTTGGCGATCATTAGCCGGATAGCTTCCTGCATCAGGAAATAGGGACCGCGGACATTGGTATTGAACAGGGCATCGAAGGTCTCGGGCGAGGTATCGACGATCGTACCGCGCGCGGTTGACGCGCCGGCGTTCACCAGCACGTCGATACCGCTGAACAGTCGGTCCGTCTCAGCAATGACCATCCGGCAGTCTTCAACGCGCGCAAAGTCAGCCTGTAGGAAATGCGCCCAGATGCCATGCGCCTCGGCAATCTCACGCGCGACATGAGTCCCGCGTTCAATGTTGCGGCCGGTGATGACAATTCCCTTCGCGCCAGCAGCGGCCAACCTCCGGGCGATGGCTGCGCCAAGGCCCTGCGTGGCACCAGTGACGACGCAGACCTTGCCGTCCATACGGTTCCCTGAGAACTCGGTCATTGCACGACCTCATACCCCGCAGCGGCCATCACGCGCAGCAGTTCCTTGTGACCCTTAATGGCCATTTCCAGAGGCGGAGAGACCTTGGGATCCTGTTCTGCCTCGACCACGAACCAGCCTTCATAGCCCTTTGCTGCCAGCGCCGTCACGATGGCCTCAAAATCCAAGCTACCGTCGCCCGGCACGGTGAAGGCACCCTTCACGACGGCGTCGAGGAAGGACTCTTTGCTGCGATCCAGACCGTCCACTACGGCGCGGCGGATGTCTTTGGTGTGGACGTGGGAGATCCGCTTCCAGTGGTTTTCGATGACCCGCAGGTTGTCTCCGCCCGCAAAGGCCATGTGGCCCGCGTCGAAGAGCAACGGAACGGTGGAGTGCTTCATGAAGAGGTCCAACTCGGCCTCGGTTTCGATCGCGGCGGCCATGTGGTGGTGATAGCTGATCGGCATTCCGTTCTTGGCGCACCAATCGGCGAAGTCGCTGATCTTGCGGCCGTAGACTGCGACTTCAGCCTCGGTCAGCTTGGGCTTCGTCGCCAAGGGGGCGGACTTGATGCCCTGCACCGACCGGGCGGTCTCGCCATAGACGATGCAGGGCGCCTTGGCTGCTTTGAAGAAGGCATGCTGCTGGGCAATGCGGTCCTTCTCCACTTCGATTTCACCATCGAGGAGAAGACCAGAAAACCAGCCACCGCACACGGAGATACCGTATTTCCCAAGGATCGGACCAAGCTCGGCCATGTCCATCGGAAAGCGGCGGCCGGTTTCCATGCCGGTAAAGCCCGCGACGGATGCCTGCCGCAGGCATTCCTCAAGGCTGACGTCATCCGACAGTTCGGCCAGATCGTCGTTCCACCATGCGATGGGGGCAATTCCAAGTTTCGCTTTCATCTTCACACTCCAACGCGCTGCTTGGCGCGAATCTCAATCTGGCTCTCGCGTGCCTTGTTCACCGTTTCGCGGTCCGACACTTCCGGCACGCCGACATCCCAATCGGCGTCGCCGGGCACCCAGGAGTAGGCGTCGGTCACGATGGTTATCACGGTTGTCCGGTCAGTGCCCTTGGCCCATTCGAGGGCGGCCTCAAGGTCGGCAAGGCTTTCGCAGGACCGCGCAGCAGCGCCCATCGCCTCGGCATGTTTGGCAAAGTCGACATGCACGGGATTGTCTTTGTCCTTGATTCGGCAGTCTTTCAGAAGGTTGTTGAAGCCCGGCACGCCCTTGAACTGCTGCAACCGGCTGATGACGGCATAGCCTCCGTTGTCGCAGACGATGACGATCATCTTGTGACCGGAAAGCACCGCGGAATAGATGTCCGAGTTCATCATCATGTAGGTGCCGTCGCCCAGCATGACGATGGGTGTTCCGCCGACACCGCCGGGGCCGTCCTGCGCCATGGCGCAGCCCCATCCGGCCGCGATCTCGTACCCCATGCAGGAAAACCCGAACTCGAGGTCGAAGGTATTGGGCGCCTTCACGCGCCATCCCTTCATGACTTCGCCCGGAATACCGCCGGCAGCCGCAATCAGGGTGTCCTTGTCATCGGCCCATTCGTTCACGACATTCACAACCTGTGCGTAGGTCGGCACCGGTGTATTTGTCGGGGCCTGATGCGTGTCGAGCAGCGCGTTCCAATCAGCGAACAGATCTTTGGCATGGACCATGTGACCCGCAGGCGCTTTCCACGCGCCCAGCTGTGCGTCGAGATCATCGATGCCTTCTAGCGCGTCGCTGACGACAGCCAGTGCCCGATGCTTGAGCGCGTCAGACCTTGCGGCGTTGATGGAAATGAATCGTGCGTCGTGACGGAACGCGGTCCATGACCCCGTCGTGAAGTCCATCAGACGCGTCCCGATTGCCAGGATGACGTCCGCTTCTGCGGCAAGGGCGTTGGCTGACGTCGAGCCGACGATGCCGATGGGCCCGGCATGGACCGGGTGGTTGTGGGTGAGCGTGCCTTTGCCAGCGATGGTCTCCACCACTGGGATGCCCCGTTCAGCTGCGAACCGGGCCAGCGCCGTTTCTGCGCCGGAGTACCGAACGCCACCGCCCGAAATGATCAGGGGCTTTTTGGCCGTCCGCAGAAGGGCAGCGGCGGCTTCCGAAGCCTTGCGGTCGGGGCGCGGACGGGGGATGGACCAAAGCCGTTCTTCGAAGAATTCCAC
>CAIXBE010000125.1 GCA_903917595.1 uncultured Rhodobacterales bacterium | reverse complement strand
TCCTTTTGATGGACGAGCCCTGCTCTGCCCTTGACCCGATCGCCACCGCCCAGGTCGAGGAACTGATCGACGAACTGCGCTCCAGCTTTTCGGTGGTGATCGTCACCCATTCGATGCAGCAAGCCGCCCGGGTCAGCCAGACAACCGCGTTTTTCCACCTTGGGAACCTGGTCGAATACGGCGACACCCCGGCGATCTTTACCAACCCGAAAGACCCGCGCACCGAAGCCTACATCACTGGCCGGATCGGTTGAGGAGAGCGAAATGGCCGAGAATGAACTTCACATCCTGTCTGCTTTCGACCGGGATCTTGAATCCCTGCAGGCGCACTTCCTGCGACTGACCGGTCTGGCCGAAGCCGCGTTGATGGCGGCTGCAGTGGCCCTTGAAGACCTGGACGTTCCGGCAGCCGAAATGGTGGTCGCCGGTGACAAGGCTATCGACGCACTGGAGGAATTCATCCAGATGGAAGCCGCCAGCCTGATTGCCCGCCGCTCTCCCACCGCCAGCGACTTGCGCCGGGTGCTGGGCGTGATGCGCGCCTCGCACTCGCTTGAGAGGGTCGCCGACTATGCCAAAAACGTAGCCAAGCGCACCCGCCTTCTGGCCCACTCTGCACCAGTCGCAGGCCATTCCGGGACGATCCGCCGGATGGCGACGCTGGTAGCCGGGATGCTGGACGACGCTACAAAGGCCTTGGTCCACAAGGATGGGGTCCTTGCAGGGGCAGTTCGCAAGCGCGATCTGGACATTGATCAGATCTATAACACCCTGTTTCGGTCGCTTTTCACCTACATGATGGAAAGTCCTGCCAACATCGGCCCCTCGATGCACCTGCATTTCATCGCCAAGAACATCGAGCGCGCCGGGGACCACGCCACCACGATCGCCGAGCAGGCGCTGTATCTTGCCACCGGCGAGATGCCCAGCGACCCCCGTCCGAAAGCCGGGATGGCGTCCTAAGAACATCGCAAGTCAAAGACCCGCACCGCGCAGCAACGGTAGGAACAGGCTGAACAGTTCGGCCTGACTTGAGATCGCGCAGCGGGCGTAAAGCTGTTTTCGAAAGACCTTGACGGTCTGCGAGGCGACGCCGATCCGCAGCGCAATCGACGCCGTTGAATGCCCCTGCAGGATCAAAAGCGCCACTTCGGCCTGCCGTTCGGTCACCTTGACCCCGTTTGCCGCCAGCGCCCGGATCAACTGCCCGGAAACCGACTCACCCGGCGAGGTCCCGGCGCGAAGGGCCACCCAGTGCGTCTCGGCCAGCGCCACGACCACCGGGGTGATCCGCTGGCAGGCCTCGACCGCGCGGGCGTCAAAGGCGCGGCCCGACACCGCATCGCGGCCAAGGCACAGGTTCAAGGACACGCCCGGGGCAGGATAGGCGATGAAGGTAAGCTCGTCCACCAAGGTCGTCTGGCGGTAATATTCGGTGAAATAGCGGCTGCGCTGAAAGGCATCCGGGGCCACATCGGTCAGCCGGTAAAGCCCCGCAGGCACCCGCGTCAGGTGCAGATCGTGATAGGGATCAAGCAGATAGGCCCCGCCAAGATAGGTCGACTGCACCTGCCCGAAGACCGGGCTGCGACCTGACCGCTGATAAAGCACCTGCGGCGACCCACCGTCGCGGTAGGCCAGGATGATCAGGTTGTCGGGGGCCACGCTGCGGTCGAACCAGTCGGCTAGCGCACCTTCAAACCCGGGGCGCCCCAGCCGCCGCACCGCCTCGGCCAGAGCGGTTTCAGCTGCGTTCGGTTCGGCGCGCATGATACCTCTCTGGGGGTATATACCCCCGCCTTTTGCCCGGATTACGCTTTCATGATGACCTTGGGGGTATAATTCGTCAATGACCGCTGCTGTCCATTTGCAAGATGTGGTCAAACGCTATGGCAGCGTGACGGCGATCCACGGCGTGTCGCTGACCATCGCCGACAACGAATTCTTCACCCTGCTTGGCCCCTCGGGCTGTGGCAAGACAACGCTTCTTCGGATGATCGCCGGGTTCGAGGCGGTGACTGCAGGGGAAATCCGTCTGTTCGGGGATGATATTGCCCGGCTTGATCCGAACCACCGGCCGGTCAATACGGTGTTTCAGCACTATGCGCTGTTTCCGCACATGTCGGTGATCGACAATGTGGCCTTCGGGCTGAAGATGCAGGGCATCGACCTTGCCGCCCGCCGCACCCGCGCCGGAAAGATGCTGGAGATGGTGCATCTGTCCCACTTCGCCGACCGCATGCCCGCCCAGCTTTCTGGCGGCCAGCAGCAGCGGGTAGCATTGGCGCGCGCGCTGGCACCTGCGCCCAAGGTCCTGCTTTTGGACGAACCACTATCGGCGCTGGACCTGAAGCTGCGGCAGGCGATGCGGGTCGAGCTTAAGACCCTGCAGCAAGAGACCGGGATTACATTCATCTTCGTCACCCATGATCAGGAAGAAGCCCTGACCATGTCTGACCGCATCGCCGTGATGTCGGAAGGCAGGGTCCAGCAAGTCGGCAGCGCGCGGGATATATATGAGACGCCGGACAACCGCTTTGTGGCCGATTTCATCGGCGAAACCAATCTGTTGGAGGTCGACGTTCATTCAGTGACCGATGGCCGCGCCAGCATGACCCTGCCGGGTGGCCACCCGCTGACCTGCCCCTCGGCCAGTGCAACACCCGGCCGCCATGCGCTGTCGATCCGCCCCGAACGCGTGACCATCGCGGCAACCGGAGAGCTGAAAGCCACCGTTGACCGCGTGGTCTATCTTGGCACCGATCTGCAGGTCCTTTCCCGGCTTGCCGACGGTAGCCCCTTTACCATCCGCCTGCAGAACGCCGCCCGCACCACGATACCCGAAGCTGGTGCCACCATAGGCCTGCATCTGGAGGAAGGCGCTGCCCGCCTTCTGGCCGACTGATGGCCGGTGGTGACGACAGCTGGCGCCCGCTTGCCCGTCCGCTTTTGATCCCCATATGGGTGGTGATCGGGGTGTTCTCGCTGCTGCCGGTCCTTCTCATGGCGGTCTATTCCTTCCTGACCAAGGAGTTCCGCGGCGGCGTCGAATGGGATTTTACCCTTGCCGCCTACGACCAGTTCTTTGTCACCCGCGGCCTTTTCGGGGATGAACCGGCGCAGATCGAATGGACCTACATCACGATCTTCTGGCGCTCGATCTGGCAGGCGCTGATCTGCACCGCGCTTTGCCTGCTGATCGGCTTTCCCACCGCCTGGTTCATCGCCACCCGACCAGCCCAATCGCGCGGCATATGGCTCTTCCTGATCACCATCCCCTACTGGGTCAACCTCTTGATCCGCACCGTCAGCCTGAAATTCCTGATCCGCGACAATGGCCCGTTGAATGAGGGCCTCATGGCCATCGGCCTGATCACCGAACCCCTTCCACTGGTCAACACCAACCTTGCCGTACAACTGGGCCTTTTCTACAGCTACCTACCATTCATGGTGCTGCCGATCTACGCCGCCGTGGAACGCTACAACTTTGCCCTCTCTGAGGCCGCCGCCGACCTTTACGCCAGCCGCTGGACCACCCTGCGCGAGATCGTCCTGCCGGTCGTCAAGCCCGGCATGATCGCCGGTTGCATCCTGGTCTTCGTGCCCGCCCTTGGCGCCTTTCTTGCGCCTGACCTTCTGGGGGGTGCGAAAACCTTCATGATCGGCAGCCTGATCGACGAGCAGTTCAAGGGCTCACAGGGCAACTGGCCCTTTGGCGCTGCTGCCAGCATGATCCTGATGACGCTGGTCCTGATCGTGCTGGTCTTTTATGCCCGCGCCGCATCACGCGAGGGGGCAGCATGAAAGGTGTGCGCCACTATCCCGGTTTCCTTTCCATTACAGTGCTTTGCCTGACGATCCTCTACGCCCCCCTGATCGTGATCATGGTCTACAGCTTCAACGGTTCGACCTCGATCACCCAATGGGGCGGCTTAAGCCTGCGCTGGTATGGCGAGGTTTTCACCGGACCGGAGGCCAGCCGCTTTGGTCAGGCCGCCTGGAATTCGATCACCATCGCTTTGATGGCCTCAACCGCCGCGACAATCATCGCCACCGCCGCGGCTCTTGCCATGGTCAAGGGCGGCCGCTTCCGGGGCCGCTCGGCCAGCTTTGCGCTGATCAACCTGCCCCTGATGGTACCGGAAATCGTGACCGCCGTTGCATCGCTGATCTTCTTCACCACCATCGGCCTGACCACCGGCTACGGCACGATCCTGATCGCCCACATCACCTTCTGCATCCCCTTTGCCTACCTGCCCCTCGCCGCGCGGCTGGAAGGCATCGAGGCAACCTACGAACAAGCCGCCCGGGACCTTTACGCCACCCGCGCCCAGGCCTTCCGCCTGATCCTTTTGCCGCTGCTGGCCCCCGGGGTCGCCTCGGGTTGGCTGTTGGCCTTCATCATCAGCCTTGACGATTTCATCATCACCAACTTCGTCAAGGGTGCCGGGATGGAGACGCTGCCCACCGCCATTTTCGGCAGCGTCAAGCAGGGCATCAAGCCCAACATCATGGCCATTTCCACGCTGATGCTGGCCGCATCGGTGCTGTTCGTGACCGCCGCCTACCTTATCAACCGCAAGGGCCGCCAGACGCCCTAACCGACAGGAGCCACCATGAAGAAACTGCTTCTCACCGCATCCCTGCTTGCCTCCCCGGCCTTCGCCGAGGGCGAGCTGAAGATCTACCACTGGTTCGAATACATCCCGCAGGAACTGGTCGACAAATTCCAGGCGGAAACCGGGATCACCGTCACCATCGACACTTATGACAGCAACGAATCCATGCTGGCCGCGCTGAAGGCTGGCAAACTGGGGGAATATGACGTTGCGGTTCCGGGTGATTACATGGTGGAAATCATGGGCACCGAGGGCCTTCTGGACACGTTTGCCCCCGAAGATCTGGCGAATTTCGCCAACATTGACCCGAAATGGGTGGACGTGCCCTTCGATCCCGGCCGCAAAAGCTCGATCCCTTACCAGTGGGGCTCGACCGGGTTTTCGGTCAACCGCGATGTCTATTCAGGCGACATCGGCAGCCTTTCCATCCTCTTTGACCCGCCAGCCGAACTGCAAGGCAAGATCAACGTGCTTGACAGCCAGGGCGAGGTTCTGGCCCTTGGTTCGTTCTTCCTTGGCATTCCCCAGTGCAGCCAGGACCGCGCGCAATTGCAGGCGCTGAACGACATGCTTCTGAACGCCAAGCAGCACTGGGCCAGCTTTGGCTCGGACACCGCCAAAGACGTGCTGGTCAGCGGCGACGCAGCGGCTGGCATGATCTACAACGGCTTTTCCGCCAAGGCCCGGGCCGAAGGCGCGAATGTCGAATATGCGGCCCCAAAGGAAGGCTATGTCGTTTGGATGGACAATGTGGTGTTGTTGAAAGACGCACCAAACCGCGACAACGCGCTGAAGTTCATGAACTTCCTGCTTGATCCGGAAAACTCCGCCGCCGTGACAAACTACGCGGCCTATTCGTCGGGCGTGACCGGGGTCGAGGCGTTCCTGCTGGACGAGATCAAGAACAGCCCGGAAAACAATCCGCCTGCGGATCAGAAGGGCTTTTTCATCCAGGCCTGTGACGAGGAAACGCAGAAGCTTTACGACGCCATCTGGACCAACCTGAAGAAATGACATCGTCGGGGGCCGTTCACTCCGGCCCCCCCCATTTTCTGTCCACAAATATCCCGGGGGTCCGGGGGCTGGCCCCCGGTAGCAACCAATGAAACTCGCACTCTGGCAAGGCAGATCGCCCGCCGCCGACATTGACCTCGCCTGCGCTCAGGCCGAAGCGGCCCTTGTGGCAGCCGCTGCATTGGGTGCGGCAGTTGTGGTGTTGCCGGAAATCTGGCTTCCCGGCTATAACCAGCCCGACATAGCGGTGCGCGCCCTGACGACCGACAACCCTCCAATGCGCCGCCTGTCACTGGCCGCCAAGGCATCGGGAACGGCGCTGGTAGTGGGGTATGCCGAGCGGGACGGCGACAGGGTCTTCAATTCCGCCGCCTGCTTTGGCCCGGATGGCGCATTGCTTGCCAACCACCGCAAGCTGCAGCTTTACGGTCCCCGCGAACGCGCGATCTACCAGCCCGGCGATGCATTCACGACCTTTCGCCTTGGCGACGAAATCGCTTCAATCCTGATATGTTACGACGTGGAGTTCGCATCCCACATCAAGGCGGTGGCCGACCGTGGCGTGACCCTGATCCTCGTTCCCACCGCCAACATGACCCCCTACACCCATGTCGCCCGCCACACCGTCCCAGCAATGGCGGCCAACCACGGCGTCACCATCGTCTATGCAAACTACTGCGGCGTAGAGGGGGATCTGGACTACGTCGGCCTGTCCCTCATCGCCGGCCCGCATGGGGAAATTCTGGCGCAGGCGGGTGACACTCCGGCATTCCTCATTGCCGAAATTCCCGCCCGCAACCCAGCGCTTCTGTCCACTCAATCCTCTGACCTAAGGCAAATCTGATGCCCCGCGATCCCCGTCACGATATTCTGTTCACGCCGCTCGCCATCGGCCCGAAGACGGCCAAGAACCGCTTCTACCAGGTTCCACATTGCAACGGCGGCGGCTACCGCGACCCCTCTGCCGTGGTCGAGATGCGCCGCACCAAAGCTGAGGGCGGCTGGGGCGTGATCTTCACCGAACAGGCGGAGATCCACCCGACCTCGGAAATCACCCCCTTCATCGAGCAGCACCTTTGGGACGACCGCGACATCCCCGCCCTTGCCCGCATGGCCGAAGCCATGAAGTCCCACGGCGCGCTGGCGGGCATCCAACTGGCCTACAGCGGCATCAACGGCCCGAACCTTTACAGCCGTGAGGTGCCTCTGGCTGTGACCGGTGGCCCGATCCTGACCTTCACCTCCGATCCCGTGCAGGCCCGCACCATGGACCGGCAGGACATTCAGGACCTGCGCCGCTGGTTCCGCAACGCCATATCCCGCAGCCAGCAGGCGGGTTTTGACTTGATCTGCCTTTACGGCGCGCATGGCTTTGGCATCCTGCAACACTTCCTTTCCCGCGCCACCAACAAACGCACCGACGACTATGGCGGCAGCCTTGAGAACCGCTCAAGGTTCCTGCGCGAAGTCATTGAGGATGCACGCGAAACCACCAAAGGCGAGCTTGCCGTTACCCTCCGCATGTCGCTGCACGAAGCCGGAACCTTCGGCTTTTCCAACGCCGAACTGCGCGACTTCATCGAGATGCACGGGGACTTGCCCGACCTTTGGGACCTTGCCCATGGCACGTGGGAGGCCTGTTCCGGCACCTCGCGTTTCAAACCCGAAGGCGCGCAGGAGGATCTGGTCAAAGGCATCAAGCAACTGACCTCGAAACCCGTTGTCGGCGTCGGCCGCTTCACTTCGCCTGACGCGATGGTCCGTCAGATCAAATCGGGCATACTCGACTTCATCGGCGCGGCTCGGCCCTCCATCGCCGACCCGTTCCTGCCCCAAAAGGTCGAACAAGGCCGCTACGAAGACATCCGCGAATGCATCGGCTGCAACATCTGCGTCAGCGGCGACATGACCGGCAGCATCAGCCGCTGCACCCAGAACACCGCCTTCATGGAGGAATGGCGCAAAGGCTGGCACCCCGACCGTGCCCGGCCCAAGGGCGCATCGGAAAGCGTCCTGATCGTCGGCGCTGGCCCCACGGGGCTGGAGGCCGCCCTGCAAGCCGCAAAACGCGGCTACAAGGTCACGCTTGCCGAAGCCACCACCACCCTCGGCGGCCGCGTCGCACTGGAACGCACCTTGCCCGGCCTTTCCGCCTGGGGCCGCGTCGCCGATTACCGCACCGGCCAACTGGCCCCGATGCCGAATGTCGAGATCTACCGCGACAGCCGTCTTGCCCCGGAAGACCTCCTCGCCATGGGGGCCGACCACATCGCCATCGCCACTGGAGCCACCTGGCGGCGTGATGCTGTCGCCCGGCTGCACCTGCACGATATCCCGACCGACGCAGGCATGCCGATCTACACCCCCGACGACCTGATGGCAGGCCGCTGCCCGGAAGGCCAGACTGTCGCCATTTACGATGATGACCACTTCTACATGGGCTCGGTCCTTGCCGAACTACTGGTCGCCAAGGGCAACCGCGTTCATTTCGTCACCCCCGCCGTCAAGGTGGCCGAATGGACCGACAACACGCTGGAGCAAGGCACGATCATGCGCCGTCTCCTGGAGATCGGCGTTGAAATTTACCTTAGCAAAGCCCCAGAAGCCATTGGCCGGGCTGAAATAACTCTCGGCTGCACCTGGACCGGCCGCCAGTCTGCGCTGCCGTGCGAAGCGGTTGTCCTTGTCACCTCCCGCAGCCCGAACGATCAGCTCTTCCACGCAACAGGCGCCCTTGACTGGCGGGCCACTGGGATCAAGACGCTCAAGCTTATCGGCGACGCCGCCGCCCCCGGCCCGATCGCCTGGGCCACCTATGCCGGGCGCAACTGGGCCGAAGGCCTTGACCAACCCGACACCACCGATACCCTGACCTTCCGTCGCGAAATCGCCGCGCTTGAGCCGGGGGCATCGCTGTTACCATGACCCTGTAACTTCCTCTTGGAAAATATCCTACCGCCGGAGGCGCCGACCTTGCCTCCATACTCGACCTCTGAAGGACCAAAGATGACCCATTTCCGCCACCGCAAGTTCAACACCAAGGACACCTACCCCGAGCAGAAGCTGGACAACGATCTTGCCCAGGCCGTGGTCGCTAGGGGGCGCATCGTGTTCCTGCGTGGTCAGTGCCCGCAGGACCTTGATACCGCCAAGGACATCGGCAGCCATGACCCGGTCGAACAGACCCACAAGGTGATGCAGAACATCCGGCAACTGTTGGAGGAGGTCGGCGGCAACATGACCCATCTGTGCAAGGTCGTGGTCTACCTGACCGATGTGCGCCACCGCGAGGCGGTCTACCGCACGATGGGCGAGTATATCAAAGGCGTGCATCCGGTCTCGACCGGGGTCTGCGTCACCGCCCTTGCGCGGCCAAGTTGGCTGGTGGAAATCGACGGCACCGCCGTGATCCCGGATGATACGCCATGACCTTTTCGCTTGTCGCCCGCTGCGCCCGGACCGGGCAGTTCGGGATGGTGATCTCATCCTCCTCGCCCGCCGTTGCCGCGCGCTGTGCGCATGTGCGGGCGGACGTGGGCGCGGTGGCCAGCCAGAACATCACCGATCCGGCGCTGGGCCCTTTGATTCTGGACCAGTTGGCCCAAGGTCTGACGGCCCCCGACGCGCTTGCCGCGATCACCAAAGGCCGCACGCATATCGACTATCGCCAGTTGCTGGTCGTGGACGGCGACGGGGCCACGGCGATCCATTCCGGCAGCCAGGTTCTGGGCAACTGGGGCGAAGCGCAAGGTTTGGACTGCGCGGCTGGTGGCAACCTGCTGGCCAGTGACGCAATTCCCGCCGCAATGGTCGCCGCCTTTCAGATTGCAAAGGGCCACCTTGGCGAGCGCCTGATGCTGGCGCTTGAGGCTGGCCTTGCCGCCGGGGGCGAGGCCGGGCCGGTGCATTCGGCGGGCCTCAAAGTCGCTGACCGGCTGGACTGGCCACTGGTCGATCTACGCATCGACTGGGCTGACGACCCGGTCGGCATGCTGCGCTCCGCCTGGGACATCTTTGCCCCGCAGATGGCGGCCTATGTCCAACGTGCCGAAGACCCGACCCAAGCGCCCTCGTACGGGGTGCCGGGCGATGAATAACGGGGAAAAGATGGAAAAAACGCATACGCTGGTGGTCGGGGCTGGGCAGGCCGGAGTGGCGACCTCGGCCCACCTGACAAAACATGGGATTGCCCATATCGTGCTGGAGCGGGACCGCATCGCCGAACGCTGGCGGACCTGGCGCTGGGACAGTCTGGTGGCCAACGGCCCGGCCTGGCATGACCGGTTTCCCGAGGCGTTGTTTGACGACATCGACCCCGACAGCTTTGCCGGCAAGGACCGTATCGCCGACTATTTCGAAGATTTCGCCGCAAAGAACAACGCACCGATCCGGACCGGTGTCAACGTTACCCGGCTGGAGCGCCACGAAGACGGGTTTCTGGCTACAACCTCGCACGGCGCGATCAAGGCCCGCAGCGTTGTGGTCGCCACCGGCCCCTTCCAGCGACCGCTGGTCCCAGCCGTGGTGACCGATCCGGCCATCACCCAGATGCATTCGACCGCATACCGCAACCCGGCGGCGCTGCCCGAAGGTGCGGTGCTGGTGGTCGGGGCCGGGGCTTCGGGCAGCCAAATCGCCGAAGAACTGGCCCGCTCCGGGCGCAAGACCTTTTTGTCGGTCGGCCCGCATGACCGCCCGCCCCGGCGCTATCGCGGACAGGATTTTGTCTGGTGGCTGGGCAAACTTGGCAAATGGGACGCCAAGGCCCCGGACCCGGGGACCGAGCATATCACCATCTCGGTTTCGGGGGCTTACGGCGGCCACACGATGGATTTCCGCCGCCTTGCAGCCCTTGGTGTTACACTTCTGGGCCGAGCAGGCAGCTATGCGGGCGGCAGCCTTGGCTTTGCCAACGACCTTGCCCGCAACATCGAAAACGGTGACCGCAACTATCTGTCCGTGCTGGACGAGGCCGACGCCTATGCCCGTGCCCACGGTCTTGATCTGCCACAGGAGCCTCAGGCGCGGGTCTTCCTGCCCCTGCCCGCTTGCGTGACCGACCCCACCCTGGCGCTGGACCTGAAGACCGAAGGCATAACCAGCATCATCTGGGCCACCGGCTTTGCGCTGGACTTCAGCTGGGTCGACATCGACGCCTTCCGCCCGGATGGCCGACCCCATCACCTCGACGGTGTCAGCACGGTGCCGGGGCTTTACTTTGTCGGCCTGCCCTGGCTGTCCTGCCGAGGGTCCGCCTTCATCTGGGGGGCGTGGAAAGACGCCGAGCGGCTGGCGGGGGTGATCGCCGATCGCGCCAAGGCGACCCCAGCCTAGCCGATCAACGGACCGGACCGGCCATAGGTTTCGTCATAGTGACGACGCAGCCGCATCAGCGCGATGCGCAGCACGATCTTGCCCGACCGCGCCGCCCAGCCCATGCGCTTTTCGGCGACCTCAAGCCCTTCCAGAAAGCAGCAGCAGCGCAGGGCCACATCGCCAAGCCCCGGCCCTAGGTCGCGAAGCGCGGCCGCAACCCGGGCGCGGGCGACTGAGGGGCCCTCGCCGATGCCGCCATCGGGCTGATAAGACCCCCGGTCGCCGCCGGTCAGGAACCGGTCCCAGTTCTGCGCCACACGCGGACCCATCTGGGCCAGTTCGAAATCCTCGCGCAAGCGTTCGGCTGCCTCGACCAGATCGGATTCCAGAAACGGCTTGCCGTCCCGGTCACGGCGGCGGCCCAAGACGCCCACCGGGCTTTCCGCCATGTTATAACGCACCCGGCGCGGGCCGCCGTCGTCCATCACCTCACGCTCGCCCCAATCGCGGTGCTGATCGCCAAAGGACTGGCCCGCTTCGGCCATGCCCTGACGTTGGCGTTCTTCCTCTTCGACCATCCGGCGCAGAGCGGCGCGACCGACCGAAGTGATCTCGTAGGTCGACACCCGCCCCGGCTTGCGGCAGGTGATCCAGTCCTTCAGCGTGAAAGCCTGCGCCACCGACCGGTCCAGCACCGCCGTCCGCAAGGACCGACCGTCCGGCAGTTCCCGCAAGACCGCCGCCTTGTCCATTTCCGGCGCGATTGCCATCACCGCCCCCGGTTCGGCCAGCCGCCGCAACACGCGACGCCCCTCTCGTGCAAGGGATTGCTCGTCACAAACCGGGGGTTGCAGGGTCGGATTCGGGCTGCGGGGCTGCACGGACATGGGCTGATTTTCCTTTCGGGCTGGGTCATCGGCGGATCGGTGGGCATTCGACAGGACGGTCAGCGCCTCATCCATCAAAGGGTCATCGCGACGGCTTTCAAACCGTCGCACCTGCCGCAGGATGGTTGAGGGATGCCGCCCCTCGGCCCTGGCCAAAGCCCGAAGCGATGTGCCGTCCTCGATATGATGCAAGTAGTGACGCACGGCGGCTGGGAGCCAGTCAGGCAGGCAGGCGGCGATCAGTTCTGGCACTTTGGTCGTCCCGTCCTTGTCCACACCCCGGGGTGTGATGAGTCCAGCCTTGGACTATCGCAACCTTGGGTGGAATTGGTTACCTGTTCGTTAAACGCTCGTCCGGTCCGAAGAATTGCGCAGAATTCCTAAACCTTTCGGTAACCTGCGCGCGCTGCAAAACCGTTTGCGCAACGCCAGATTGTTTGGATGCAAGATGCACTCCCCTAATACGGAGTGTTTACATGTCGGATTTCTGCAAAAGCCTTGCCACCCTGCGCCGCCCGCGTCTGCTGTTGCGCGCCGCCCGCTTCGGATTGGGGGATTATCGGCGCGACCGCGACTTGCGGCGGCTGGTCAAATGCGGCCATTCGCCCGAGGAAACCGTGCCGTGGCTGATCTCCAGCGAAGAACACCTGGAGGCGACGCGGTTGTCAGGCGACGCCAGCTATTCGGTTGCGCGCCATATCGACGTGCTGATCGCCCTTCTGGCCGAAGTGCAGTTGTTACGCAGGCCCAGCGCGGTCTGACGGTAGCGCAATGCAAAAGGGGCGGGCGACCGCCCCTTTTTTCAAAACCTGTTGCGCTGGATCACATGAACGCGTCGGGCATTTCAGCCTTGCGGCGGGCGACAAAGCCCTCCAGCCCTTCGCGGATGCCTGCATCCAGATCGGGGGCCTGATAGTCGGCCAGTTGCCTTTTCACCTTTTCGGACGCCAGCGCCTGCGTGTCGCGCGCGCCTTCTTCGGCCCAGGTCTCGAAGGGTTTGTAGTCGAACAGGTCCGACCGCCAGAACGCCGACTTGAAGTTGGCCTGGGTGTGCTCGCAGCCAAGGTAGTGGCCGCCGGGGCCAACCTCGCGGATGGCGTCCATGGCTTGGCCGTTGTCGTCCATCATGATGCCCTGCGCCAGATGGTGCAGCGTGCCAAGCTGGTCGGCGTCCATCACGAATTTCTCGTAGGAACTGACCAGCCCGCCTTCCAGCCAGCCGCAGGCGTGCAGCATGAAGTTGACCCCCGCCAGCAGCGCCATGTTCAGGCTGTTGGCGGTTTCATAGGCCGCCTGCGCGTCGGGCAATTTGGAGCCGCAGAACGACCCGCCCGACCGGTAGGGAAGTCCCAGCCGCCGCACCAGTTGCCCGGTGCCATAGGTGATATGCGAGGCCTCGGGTGTGCCAAAGGTCGGCGCGCCTGAGTTCATGTCGATCGAGGTCACGAATGCCCCCGCAATGACCGGCGACCCCGGACGGACCAGCTGCGAATAGCTGACACCGGCCAGAATTTCGGCCAGAACCTGCGTCAGTGTGCCCGCGACCGTCACCGGCGCCATCGCACCGCCGACGATGAAGGGCGACACGATGCTGGCCTGATTGGCCTGCGCGTATTCCTCAAGCGCGCCCATCATGATCCCGTCAAAGGTCATGGGCGAGTTGATGTTGATCAGGCTGGTCATCACCGTGTTCTGGTCAACGAAAGCGTCGCCAAACAGGATCTTCGACATTGCCACCGAATCCGCCGCGCGGCTGGGTTCGGTCACCGACCCCATGTAGGGTTTGTCCGACAGGGTCATATGCGCCAACAGCATGTCCAGATGGCGCTTGTTCACCGGCACATCGGTTGGCTCGCAGACCGTGCCGCCGGAATGGTGCAGCCACTTGGACATGTAGCCCAGCTTCACGAAGTTCTGAAAATCATGCAGCGTGGCATAGCGGCGGCCGCCTTCGGCATCGCGCACGAAGGGGGGGCCGTAAACCGGAGCCAGCACCAGATTGCGGCCGCCAACCTCGACGTTGCGCTCGGGGTTGCGGGCGTGTTGGGTAAAGGTCGCAGGCGCGGTGGAGCACAGCTTGCGCGCAAGGCCGCGCGGGATATGCACACGCTCGCCCCGGACATCCGCACCGGCATCGCGCCAGCGCTGCAGCGCCGCTTCGTTTTCGACGAAGTTGACGCCGATTTCCTCCAGCACCGTTTCGGCGTTCCATTCGATGATCTGCAACGCTTCTTCGTTCAGGATCTCGAAGTTCGGAATGTTGCGCTGGATATAGCGCGCGGTTTCAAAGCTGATCGCGGTGCGTTCGGCCCGACGGCTTGCGCCCCCGCCGCTGCGTGCCCTGCGTCCACCTGTCTCGTCCATGTTAGCCTCCGGCTGCTGTTGGGGTCCTTATGCCGCAAAAGCCCCGGACGCTCCCCCCGAAACCGGCCTTTGCCTGCTAAAAGCGACATGACTTGCGGCAGGAAACGACACTGTTGCGGGCGGCTGGGTTAGTCTCGGGCCTGAAGCACCGCAAACGGACAGTCGCGCGCGCCGGGGTAGCCGGAGGTTTCGACCCAGGTGCAGGTCAGTCCGGACTGGGCCGCATCCTGCTCAAGCGCCTGCCGGTCGGGGAAGACATAGCCGGACGAAGTCCCATGATAGGCCTGAAAATGCTCCGCCTCAGCCGGGTCCATCCCACGCGTTTGCGCAAAAGCTGCAAGGTCGCCAAGAGGTTCCACTGCCGCCAGAATTTCCGCCACGGCAACCTCATGCGCCGGACCGGTCGCCAAAGCCGAGGCCAAATGCCAGCGCAAGGCGTTCAGGCTTTCCACTCGGCCACCACGCGCGGCATCAAGCACGTCAGCCACGGTCTCTTCGGGCTGGGGGCGGCTGAAAACCCGGACCGCCGCCCTGCCCCCGGGCACCAGCAACCGCCGGATTTCGCGCAGGACCGCACGCAAAATATCGCGGTCAGGGACTGCGTTCAGCGACCCGTCGCCCAGAACCTGATCCGCTTGCCCATCCCCGACCGGCAAGGCCGTCCAGTCCGCCACCCGGGCCTGCCGCCGCGCGTCATCACCGGTCCAAAGCTGCGCAATCATCCTCGGCGAGGCGTCAAACGCCAGAACCCGGTCGCCCAGATCGGCAAAGGCGGGAGTAACCCCCAAAAGCACCGTCGTCCCACGGCACCCGCCGCACAGCGCGCGGACCTGTGCAGCCAGCGCCGCACCCGGCACCTGCGGCGGCCCCATCCGCGCCAGCCTGCGCCCAAGGTCGTCCCAATGATCTTGCAGTTCCATGGCCGCTTCCATACCCTGCCGGCAAACGGAGTGTCCAGTTGCGCCTGGCGATCATTACCCATCCCCTGGACCGCCGGATGGGCAGCGGATTTTTCGCGGCCCTGCGGCGGCCGCAGCCGTTCTATCAGATCGACGCCATCCTTGCAGCGGCGCGAGCGCAGGGGCTGCGCTGGTTCTATACCGACCCGGGCCAGCCGTTCAAACCCGCCGACGCGGCCTTTCTGCATGTCGACATGTCCTTGATCCCGCAAGACTATCTTCACCTTGCCGCCCGCTACCCACGCGTGATCAACGGCGCGGTTGCCGATATCCGCAAGCGCCACATCAGCCGCAATCTTCTGGACCCAGCCTCAGACTGGACCGGTCCGGTTCTGGTCAAAAGTAACCTAAACGTCGGTGGCAAGCCTGAGGCGTTTCTGGCCCGCAAAGCCGCACTGCAGTCTGGCCGGACCCTGCCGATGACCGACCCACCCGCCTATCAGTGGTTCGCGTCCCTGACCGATGTGCCGGATGCCGTCTGGCAAGACCCGACCCGCGTTGTCGAACGCTACCTTCCCGAAAAGCGTGGCACCGACAATGTCCTGCGGGTCTGGAGCTTTCTGGGCAGCTATGAACGCTGCAACTGGTATTCCGCCGATGAGATCATCATCAAGGCCCGCCACATCACCGCCTTTGGTCCCAGCGAAGTGCCGGACGAAATCCGCGCCGAACGCGAGCGGCTGGGCTTCGACTATGGCAAGTTCGACTTTGCGATCACTCCCGACGGTCCGGTCCTGTATGATGCCAACCGCACGCCCGGGTATCTCTTTTCCCGCCCCGAATTCATGGCCGCCGAAGCGCCGGTGATGCTTGCCGCCCTTCGTCAGCTTGTGCAGGGCTAAGCACCCTCTTGCATCATTGCGGCGCATTGGCTAGTCGGTCGCATGACCCAGATCCATGACCGTCTTTTGATCATCGACTTCGGCTCACAGGTGACGCAGCTGATTGCGCGCCGCCTGCGTGAGCTGAGCGTCTATTGCGAAATCCACCCCTATAACCGCGTGGATCAGGCCTTTCTTGACGCCTTCGCGCCGAAAGCGGTGATCCTGTCAGGGGGGCCCGCGTCGGTTTACTGGGACAACGCGCCGATGCCGCCTGCGGGGGTGTTCGACCTTGGCGTGCCGGTGCTAGGTATCTGTTACGGCCAGCAGGTGATGATGCACTGTCTTGGCGGCCATGTGACCGGCGGCCACGGTACCGCCGAATTCGGCCGCGCGTTCGTTGCGCCCACCAGTGAGACCATTCCGCTGCTTGGCGGTTGGTTCGAGGCGGGGCCCGAACAGGTCTGGATGAGCCACGGCGACCATGTGTCGAAGATCGCGCCCGGGTTTCAGGTCTACGGCACCTCGCCCAACGCGCCCTTTGCCATCACCGCCGACCCCGCGCGCCGGTTCTATGCCGTCCAGTTCCACCCCGAGGTGCATCACACCCCCAAGGGCGCGAAATTGTATGAGAATTTCGTCAAGCTGGCCGGCTTCCGCGGTGACTGGACGATGACCGCCTACCGGTCGGAAATGATTGCCAAAATCCGCGCTCAGGTCGGCGACAAAAAGGTGATCTGCGCGCTGTCTGGCGGCGTTGACAGCTCGGTGACCGGCATTCTGCTGCACGAAGCCATCGGCGACCAGCTGACTTGCGTTTTCGTCGATCACGGGCTGTTGCGGCTGGGCGAGGCCGAACAGGTCGTCGCCATGTTCCGCGATAATTACAACCTGAACCTGATCCACGCCGACGAACAGGCGCTGTTTCTGGGGGCTTTGGAGGGCGTTTCGGACCCCGAGGTCAAGCGCAAGACGATTGGCCGCTTGTTCATCGACGTGTTCCAGAAATACGCCAATCAGATCGAGGGTGCCGAATTTCTGGCCCAGGGGACGCTTTACCCCGACGTGATCGAAAGCGTCAGCTTTAGTGGCGGGCCTTCGGTCACGATCAAAAGCCACCACAATGTTGGCGGCTTGCCAGAGAAGATGGGCCTGAAGCTGGTCGAACCGCTTCGTGAGCTGTTCAAGGACGAAGTGCGCGCCTTGGGCCGCGAACTTGGCCTGCCCGCGTCTTTCATCGGTCGCCACCCCTTTCCCGGACCTGGCCTTGCGATCCGCTGCCCGGGTGAGATCACCACCGAAAAGCTGGACATCCTGCGCCGGGCGGATGCGGTCTATATCGACCAGATCCGCCGCCACGGGCTGTATGATGAGATCTGGCAAGCCTTCGCCGCGATCCTGCCGATGAAGACGGTGGGGGTGATGGGTGATGGACGGACCTATGACTATGCACTGGCCTTGCGGGCGGTCACCTCGGTCGACGGTATGACGGCGGACTATTACCCCTTCACCCATGATTTCCTTGGGGAAACTGCCACAAGGATCATCAACGAGGTCAAGGGCGTAAACCGCGTCTTCTACGATTGCACGTCAAAGCCGCCGGGCACGATCGAACTGGAGTAGCCTGATGGAAATCCACCGCAATGGCAGCCGCCCGGACATGACCGGACATGACCAGTGGTTCACCGGCAAGATAGCTATGGCCCCCGTGATCGGGGCCGAAGCGCCGGGACGACCGGGTATCGTCACCCTTAACTTCCTGCCCGGCGCCCGGACGAACTGGCACACGCATCCCTTGGGCCAAACGCTGATCATCACCGCAGGCCGGGGCCGGGTGCAGCGCGCGGGCGGGCCGGTGGTGGAGGTTCTGCCGGGCGACGTGGTCTGGTTCAGCCCCGGCGAAAGGCATTGGCATGGTGCTGCCCCTGATGCCGCGATGACCCATATCGCGGTTCAGGCGGCCTTGGACGGGGTCACGGTCGACTGGAACGATCCGGTGGCCGACGCCGATTACCTGACACCGCCGGGTACGATTGAACTGAAATGATCCGGGTCACGGGCCGCCTGATCTGCGCGACTGAGGGGGAAGCCGGGATCGTTCGGGCGATGCTGCCCGAGCATATCCGGCTAAGTCGGGCCGAGCTGGGGTGTCTGACGTTCGATGTCTCTCCATACGCAGACCCGCTGGTCTGGGTTCTGGACGAAAGCTTCCTGTACCGCTCGGCGTTTGAGGTACATCAGGCCCGCACCCGCGCCAGTGCGTGGTTTACGGCGACGCGCCAGCTTAAGCGCAATTTCCGTGTGGAGGAGATCGGGAGCTAAGGTCTTTACAAGAAGCCCCCAGCCTCCTATCTCCAGCGTTTTGCCGAAAGCGGCCACCATGCAGGACCTTTTTTGCGGGATCGATTTCGGCACCTCGAATTCCACTGTTTCGCTGGCTGACCGCGACAAATCCTGGCTGATCCCGCTGGAAGGCGACGAGGTCACGCTGCCCTCGGCGGTCTTCTGGGAAGCGGACGGCGCTCCG
>CAIXBE010000124.1 GCA_903917595.1 uncultured Rhodobacterales bacterium | reverse complement strand
CCCCGAGCCGATCGAGGCCAAACTAGACAACCCTCAGGCCCTTGCCCCGGCCTTGGCACGGGCCGATCTGTTCGGTCTTGCCAGAACCGCGATCTTCGAGCCCCGCCGCCCCTTTCTTGTGCAAACTGCCGTGACGGCCAACGCGGCACCTTTGCTGTTTTTTCCGATCAGTTCAGCCCCGGATGCCGGAATTCGCACCTGGCTTGCAGAGTTTGATGGCGTGACTGAGGAGTTTGACCACCGGGCCCTTCGCGACTGGAAGACCGCCCACCCCGGGCACCGGTCTTTTGCCGTCCTTCGCCATCCGCTTTTGCGGGCCTATGTGGCGTTTCACGACAGGATCGTGTCGGGAAAACTGGCCAGTATCCGGCTAACGCTGATCCGCGCCTACAAGGCCAAACTACCGGAACCCGGCGAGCCCTTTCCCAACCTGGAAGCCGAACATGCGGCTTTCCTTGTCTTCCTGCGCTATGCCCGGCTTGCGGTTCTGGGTCAGGCGGGCCAAAAACTTGACTCGCACTGGGCCAGCCAGACGGCGATCCTGCAAAGCATCGTAATCAATCACCCGGTAGATCTTGTCATCCGCGAGGATCGACTGCCCACATCCCTTGCCTTTTTGGCCGCGGAGACCGGTGTCACGGCACCGCCTCCCCCAGCGGCTGCGGATGTTCGGGCCTTGGCCGCAATTCACGACTACCGGCTGGAGCATGCGGCCCAAGCCGCATACGCACGCGATTACACCGGCTTTGGCTTTGGCCGCTGGCGGGATTAAAGCGTATTACTGCCAATCAGGTGAACCTGATTGGCCGCAATACGCAACATTACCAACGGTTTGCCTGTCTTGGATTGCCTTCGATCTGAATCAGACTAAAGGCAATCCGCTCTAGAGCGGATCAGCGTCACGCGGCTTGCGTCGCGCGGCTTTCAGTCAAGATGGCGTAAAGCTTGGCCGGGTCGGTGTTGGCACGCAGTTTGGCCACGACCCCGGCGTCGCGCATCGTTCGGCTGACCAGGGCCAGCGCTTTCAGATGATCGACGCCGGAATCTTTCGGCGCAAACAGACCAAAGACCAGATCAACCGGTTGGCGGTCGACGCTGTCATAGTCCAGCGGCTTTTCCAGCCGGACAAAGACCCCGATGATCTCTTTCAGGTCTTCAAGCCGGGCATGCGGCAATGCGATGCCGTGGCCGACCCCGGTCGGCCCCAGCGTCTCGCGCTCTTGCAGGCCGTCGATCGCCACCGCGCCGGTCAGCCCGTAAGCCTGCGCCGCGATTTCGCCCAGTTCCTGGAACAGCCGCTTTTTCGAAGTGAACTGCCCCACCACCCGGACGGCGGTCGGCATCAATAGCTTGGAAAGTTCCATCTGAGAGCTTTGATCCCGCGCCACTAGGGGCGCCCTATTTGCTGTTTCTAGGGTCGATCCAACCGATGTTGCCGTCGTCCCGGCGATACACCACGTTCACGCCCCCATGGCCTTCGTTCCGAAATACCAGCATGCGTTGCCCGGCAAGCTCCAGCTGCATCACCGCTTCACCGACGGTGATCGAAGGAACCTTCGTCTCCATCTCGGCAATCACGACAGGCTGAAGCGTGTCAGGCTCGACATCCTCGATATCCTCGGACGCGGCGAGGATATACGAGGACGCTTCGCCGAACTCAACAGGGGTTGAACGGTGGTGGTGGTGGTTTCTGATCCGCCGCTTGTAGCGACGCAGTTGCTTGTCCATCTTCTCGCGGCTGGATTCGAAGGCGGCATAGATCTCGGTGGCGTGACCCTTGGCCTGTGCGGTTAGGCCGGTGGACAGGTGAATGACTGCTTCACAGACATATTCATGCGCAGACCGCGAGAAGACCACGACACATTCGGTGGGGCGCTGGGCGTATTTCTCGATCACCTCACCAAGTTCGGCCTTTACATGGGTTTGCAGTGCCTCACCGACGTCGATCTGTTTTCCACTGATCTGATAGCGCATGGCGACTCCTCTCGCATGTTGCCGGTCGGACCGGGTCATTCCGGACCGTCCGGGGCCTTGAATTTGACTCTTGGGAACGTTGCGTCACACCGTGTCGGTCGACCGGAAAAGCGGCGACGGGGCAGGACAGACGAAGGGCATGTAAGGCACTCATCTTGGGTATTTGGCGCTACAGGATGCCCGCTTGTCAATCGGTTCGATGGGGCTGATTCAAACCGGCGCCTAAAGCCCATCAGGTTTGCGTTGAATCGAAAATAACTGTCTCTCGCAAACGCTCGAACACGATTTTCGACGCCAGTGCTTAAATCAAAACCTGACACGCACTAGATAATCCGGAAATTCTCACCCAGGTAGACCCGGCGGACTGTCTCGTCGCGCACAACCTCATCCGTGGTGCCTGACATCAGCACCTTGCCACCATGCAGGATATAGGCGCGGTCGACGATTTCCAGCGTTTCGCGGACGTTGTGGTCGGTGATCAGGACGCCGATCCCGCGTGATTTCAGATCATGCACCAGATGGCGGATTTCCCCGACGGCAATCGGATCGACCCCGGCAAAGGGTTCGTCCAGAAGCAGATATTTCGGGTCTGCCGCGAGACAACGCGCGATTTCCACCCGACGCCGCTCCCCCCCGGAAAGGGCAAGGGCTGGAGTCCGGCGCAGATGGGTAATGGAGAATTCGTTCAGCAATTCTTCCAGCCGCTCACGGCGTTTATGGCGGTCCGGGATCACAATCTCAAGCACGGCAAGAATGTTGTCTTCGACGCTAAGCCCGCGGAAGATCGACACTTCCTGCGGCAGGTAACCGATCCCCAACCGCGCCCGACGATACATCGGCAGCGCGGTCACGTCCTTGCCGTCAATCAGAACCTGGCCACCTTCCGGCGTCACCAGACCGGCGATGGAGTAAAAGCAGGTGGTCTTGCCAGACCCGTTCGGGCCAAGCAGGGCAACCACCTCTCCCCGCCGCAAGTCCATGCTGACATCAAGGATGACCGGACGCTTCTTGTAACTTTTGCGCAAGGACCGGACTTGAAGCCCGCCCGCCCCTTCGGTGATAGTCAGTTCGGGACGCGCACCCGTGACCATCAGTTGCCACCGGGCACAAAAGTCGTTGTGACTCGGCCTTCCATGATCCCGGTTCCGTCCTTCAGATTGATCGTCAACTTCTGCCCTGCCATCGTCGAGGGACCCTGCGTCAAAAGCACGTCACCGGTCAAAACGATTACGCCTGATGCAATGGTGTAGATCGCCTCACTCGCCTCAGCTGCGTCGCCCAGATTGGCGATCAACACCCCGCCAGAGGCTATCAGCTGGTCGATGCTTTTGCCGTCAGCCGCGTACTTGACCTTGATCTCGGCGGCGGAAAGTTTCATCTCCCCCTGTGTCACAACCACATTGCCAGTGAAAACAGCGCTGCCGTCGGCGTTGTTGACGGCAAGCTGATCGGCGCTGACCTCGACCGGCAGGGTGGTGTCCTGCTCCAGCGCGCCAAAAGCGATCGTGGCCTCTTGCGCCGCGGCTGTTGAGGCCAAAAGCCCGACTGCCAGCGCCAGTGAACGAAGCGTCAATCCCATGTGTCGCACCCTTCTTCGCCGCAGCCGCCCGGATTGTATACCAGCCGGACCGCCCCATTGAAAACCAGAAGATAGGTGCCAGGGGTCTGGATGTCCTGACTTAGGGTCATTTCTTCGGCACTGATCCGACCGGCCGGAGAAGTCGCTGTCACCGGACCCCGACTTTCCAGCCCCGAGCGGTCAAGCTTTGCCGCAACCTCCGCAGTTTTCAGCAAATAGCCAGTGCTGGTCGTGATCGTAACGCCCCCCGACAGAACCACCTCACGCGCGGCGTCATCCATCACCGCGCTTGCGGCCGTAAGGTCGGTCTTTCCTCCATCGGGTGTCAGAAGTTCCAGCCGAAGACCCAGCGCCTTGGCCGGAGAGGCATCCGTCGCGGTTCGCGCTTCTTCTGCGGTCAGGCTGAGAGCGGCGCCGTCCGTTGTAATCCCGGCATAGCTTGGCATCGTCATACGGGGTTCGCGGGCCAAGTCTTCGACATCAACCTCGGCATAGGGAAGCGCGTCTTCGGGGTCGATCTGATCGGCGACCAGAAACAAGGTCGACAGGACGGCCAACGCCATCAGCGGCAGGGCAACCTTCAGCCAGCCCACGACGCGCGTATGTGTGTCGGCCCTTGCCATCGTCAGACGACGCCAGCGCGGATGCAGTCATGCACATGCAGGATGCCGATCGTGCTGCCGACTGCTTCCCCGGTCACCAGCAAACAGGTGATCTTGCGGTCATTCATAAGGGCCAAAGCCTCACCCGCTAGGGCAGCCGCGCCGATGGTGCGCGGGCCCGGGGTCATCACATTGCCTGCGGTCAGGGACATCAGGCCTTCAAGATGACGGCGAAGGTCGCCATCGGTGATGATCCCGGTCAGGGCCCCGGTGGAATCGGTCACCCCCACGACCCCAAAGCCACGGCGGCTGATTTCAACCAGAACCTCGCCCATGCCCAGCGTTTCGGGCACCAGCGGCGGATCGTCGTGCATCAGATCGCGCACCTTCAGCAGCCGCGCGCCCAGTTTCCCGCCGGGGTGAAACATGCGGAAATGTTCGGGGGTAAAGGCGCGATGCTCCATAAGCGCGATTGCCAGCGCATCGCCCAGCGCCAGCGTCATCGTGGTTGATGTGGTTGGAACAATCCCGGTCTCGCAAGCCTCGGGCACGTCCGGCAAAAGGATCGCGACATCCGCCTGCCGCATCAGGGTTGATCCCTCACGTCCGGCGACCGCAATCAACGGAATGCCAAAGCGCCGGGAATGGGCGACGATGTCGGCAAGTTCCGAGGTTTCGCCCGAATTCGACAGGACGATCAGCACATCCCCTTGGGCGACCATGCCAAGATCGCCGTGGCTGGCTTCTGCCGGATGCACGAAATGCGCGGGCGTGCCAGTGCTGGCAAAGGTCGCCGCGATCTTGCGGGCGACATGGCCGGATTTGCCCATGCCCGAGACTATGACCCGGCCTTTGGCCGACATCAGAAGGCTAACCGCCGCCGCAAAGCTTTCACCCAGCGATCCGGCCAATACCTCCAGCGCCTCCGCCTCACGTCGGATGACGCGGCGACCGGTGGTCAGGAAATCAGTGGAGGAAGATGTCATTCGCGGCGTCCCAGCCCAAAAGGTCAAGCTCGGCCCGCGTGGGCAGATAGTCAAAACAGCGTTGCGCCAGATCAAGCCGACCTTCACGTAGCAGACGGGCCTCAAGCTCGGCTTTCAGCTGATGCAGATAAAAAACGTCGGATGCGGCATATTCCTTTTGCGCCTCTGTCAGCTTCTCGGCGCCCCAGTCGCTGGTCTGCTGCTGCTTGGAGACGTCGACGCCGACCAGATCCGCAAGAAGGTATTTCAGCCCGTGCCTGTCGGTAAAGGTGCGGACCAATTTCGAGGCGATCTTGGTGCACCAGACGGGTGCGGTGGAGACGCCGAAGGCCTGTTTCAGCACCGCGATGTCGAAACGCCCAAAGTGGAACAGTTTCAGCACCGCCGGGTCAGCAAGAAGCCGTTCAAGGTTCGGGGCCGTGGTCTGACCTCGCAGGATCTGCACCAGATGCGCGTCGCCCGATCCGTCGGACAGTTGCACGACGCAAAGCCGGTCGCGCCGGGGATCAAGCCCCATGGTTTCGGTGTCAATCGCAACCACCGGGCCAAGGGTCAGCTCATCGGGAAGGTCAGAGGTATGAAGGTGAATTGCCACGCGCGCGCTCCTGCTGTCCGGACCGGATTACGCCCCGAACCCGGTGTGGTCAACTCCGCCGCCGATCCAGCCCATCGCGCGCGCGGCGCTTTGCGCATCTTCAATTCACCAAAAATTCCGCGTGCAGCGCACCAGCGGCGTTTATGCTTTTCAGAATGTCGATCATGTCATGCGGGGCCACGCCCAAGGCGTTCAGGCCTGCAACCACTTCAGCCAGATCCGTACCGCCCTGCACTTCGGCCAGACCAGTCCCCGACTTGCCGATTCCTGCATTGCTGCGGGGCACGACCACGGTTTCACCTTCGGCAAAGGGGTTAGGCTGGATTACCAAAGGGCTTTCTTCAACCCGGAGGGTCAGATTGCCCTGCGCCACCGCGACCCGGCTGATCCGCACATCCGCGCCCATCACGATCGTTCCCGACCGCTGGTCCACCACGACGCGGGCGCGGGTTTCGGGTTCTACCAGAATGCCCTCGATCCGGCTAAGGACATGGGCCGCCGACCGCATATCTGCCGCGGCAATGTCCACAGCGACCGTGCCTGCATCCTGCATCAGCGCGATTCTGCTGCCAAATTCCGCATTTATGGCAATCTCGATCCGCTCGGCGGTGGTGAAATCGGCGGACTTCAGTGCCAACCGGACGACTGGAAGGCCGGCAAGGTCAAACTCGACCTCTCTTTCGACCCGGGCGCCGGACGGGATGACCCCGGCGGTCGGCACGCCTTGCACCACGCGGGCGGCGTCGCCTTCGGCCGAGATGCCGCCCGCGATGATCGTGCCTTGTGCGACAGCATAAATCTCACCATCCGCACCGTTCATCGGCGTCATGATCAGCGTGCCACCCAAGAGGCTTTTGGCGTCACCAATCGCCGAAACGGTGACATCAATCCGGCCCCCCGCACGGGCAAAGGGTGGCAGGGCAGCTGTCACGAAGACCGCCGCCACGTTCTTTGGCCTGAACTCCTCTCCGGTCACGTTCGCGCCCAGACGTTCGAGCAAGTTTGCCATGATCTCTTCGGTGAAGGGGGCGTTTCGGATGCCGTCTCCGGTGCCGTTCAGGCCGACGACCAGACCGTAACCAACCAGATCGTTGCCCCGGACGCCGTCGAATTCGACCAGATCCTTGATGCGGATCGCTTCGGCAAAGGTCGCTGTGGCCATGAAAATGAACGCAATGAGAAATCGGATCACCGAAGAAACTCCACTAGGCTAAGCCGCGACACGCGGGCGGTGACGAGATACAGCGATTCAAGCTGGGCGCGGGCGGTTTCAAGCCGGGTTGCCGCCTCATAGGAATCGACCGACCCGATGTCCAAGCGCAGGGTGGCCAGCGCCGTCTCCTCCGAGGCATTGCGGGTTCTGGCGGTTTCAATCTGCGCCTCGACCGTGCCGATGCGCGCCGCAAGGGTGATCCGGCTGTCTTCGCTTGTCAGAAGCTGCCGACCTGCGGTTTGTGCCAGGATCGCCCTTTCCCCGGCATCGCCGGTCAGGATACCCCGGTCCAGAAGCGCCGCCATGGCAAAGCCCGCCAAAGTGTCGCGGATCGCCGGGTCCAGCGCGGTTGTAAACAGATCGGCGGACTCTCCCAAAGCTATCGGTGTGGGGGAGAGGGCTGCAGCCCCCCGATAGAAGGTTCCATAGCCTGTGGCACTGGCAAACCAGATGGTGACGGCGGCGGACACCTGACCGGCGGTTGTCGATCCCGCAGCCGCAAGCTCCAGTGCGGCAAGAAGATCATCTGACCCGCCCAGCGGCGCGGTATCGGTCGCCATTCCTGAAAACACCGCCCGCCCGGAAGCCTGACTGTTCAGCAACCCCACGGCGCTGGCCAGACGGCCCCGCGCATCAGCCGCGATCGAATTGACCTGCACCGGCGTCGGAAAATCGCGCGATCCCAGAAGCGTCGTCGTGATCCCCGACGCAAGCGATGAAAGACCGGTGATCGCCGCCTGCTGCGCGGCGGTCTGAAAGGCCGCATCGGTGGCCGTGGTCTTGAACGCAGCCAGGCGCGCAAGGCTGGCGTCGATGGCCAGAACGGGGGACACATCGCCACGCAAGGCCTGGGCGATGTCCTGGTATTTGCCAGTCGTGACCTCAGCCGAGGCGCTTTGAACCTCAGCCCGCAGGGCTGCCCCCTGGCGGGCAAGAATATTGGTCAGACTGGCGTCGCCCAATGAAACCCGGGTCATGCGCCAAGCCGAAGCAGCAGGTCGATCATGTTCTCCACGGTCTGGATCACCTTTGCATTGGCCGCATAGTTCTTTTCGATCACCAAAAGCGCTTGCATCTCCTGGTCGGTATCGATGCCATTCTCCGCCTCAAGATCGGTCAAAGCAGTCAGCCGAGTCGCGGCAAAGGACTGATCCGCCTCGGCCGACAGGCGCAGGGCCGAGGAATCTGAATGCAGATCGCCCATCAGATCGGCGAAGTTGCGGGTCCCGGCGGTGAATCCGGTCGATGACAGGGGCGCGGCAAGGTTCAGCGTCGACCGCAGCGCCGTCAGCAACGTGCCGTTACCGGGCGGGCCTTCGGCCAGCGCACCAAGGCCATCGCGCAGGCGAAAAAGCGCACCGCCCTGCGCAGGATCGGCGGCGGCGTTCAAGGTCAGGCGACCGGCAAGGCCAACCTCGTAAAGCGGATTGAAGACTGCTCCCGCATCGGTGAACAGGCCAGGAGATCCGGGAGTAAGGGTCGGATCAAGCCCGGCGGACGAGAACCTTTCGATCAGATCACGGGCGACCGCATCAAGTTTTCCTTGGGTTTTGGTGGAAAGCTCATCGCGAACGGCAAACAGCGCACCCAGCGTTCCGCCAAGGATCGGGCTGGGCGGACCAGCAGTTGCAAAGGGGCTGCCGTTGATCGTTATGCCGGACAAACCGCCTGCCGCTAGGGTGGTTTCGGGGGTAATGGTGTTGACCGCCGTGAACCCGAAGACTGCGGGCGAGCCCTCCAGCAAGGTCGCACCCCCGGTGGTGAACAGGGCGATCTGGTTCAGGTCGCGCGCAACCTCACGTACCGGGACGATGGCCGAGATCGAATCAACTAACCGCTGGCGTTCATCCAGCAGGGCCGAGACATCGCGCCCGGCACCGGAAAAGGACCGCAGCTCGACGTTCAGGGTTTGCAACTGGGTCAGGGTGGCGTTCAGCTTGCCAACCTCGCTGGCGATCTGACGGTCGGCGTTTATCCGGGCCTGCTGGATGTCGTCGGTCGCGCTGGCAAAACCGGCGGTCAGGCTTTGCGCGGTCGACAGGATGGCCTGCTGCCGCGCCCGGGATTCCGGCCGACTCGCCCCTTCGACCAGCGCCTGATCAAAAGCTGCCAGTCGCGCGGCAAGGGAGCCCGCGCTGTCGGGCGAACCAAAGCTATCCTCTACCCGTTTCAGCAAAGTGCTTCGCAAGGAACGATCTCCATCGCCCGCTAGGGCGAGGCGGCGTTCGGAAAGCAGATGCCGATCCAGGTTGCGGGTTACCCCTGTCGCTTCTACACCCTGACCGGTCCCGCCCAGCATCGCCGCCCGCAGACCAAGCTCGCGCCGGACGTAACCCGGAGTGGTGGCATTGGCCACGTTCGACGACAGCAGTTCGGCCTGACGTGACGTGACCGAGAGACCAGAAAGCGCGCTGGAGAGGGCCGAGGTGATGCTCATCCCCTATCACCGTTTGATGTTGGTGGTTTCTTGCAACATCTCATCCACAGTCTGTATGACCTTGGCGTTCGACGAATAGGCGCGTTGGGTCTGGATCAGGTTGGTGAGTTCCGCCGCGACATCGGTCTTGGACCCCTCACGCGAGTAGCCCTGGATCGACCCGGTTGCTCCGCTGCCGGCGTCCCAAAGATAGAACGATCCCGAATCCAGCGAAACTTGGTAGGATTGATTTGACATGGAATCCAATCCGTTCGGGTTCGGCACATCGACAATCGGAACCTGAAACAGCCGGCGGGTAAAACCGGTGTCGTACGTGGCGTTGACGAAGCCGTTTTCGTCAACCTCGATCGTGGTCAGATTGCCAACGGGAGAGCCATTCTTGCTGATGGAGACCGGGGCAAAGCTGTCGGAAAGCTGGGTCAACCCGTTCGGATCACCAAGCCGTCCGATGCCGACGGTCATCGGGCCACCGGCAACGGTCAGCGCCAGCGTGCCGTCGGCGACATCATAGGCCCCGCCAGAAACAACCGTCACCGAAGCCAAAGTGCCGCCCGCGCCGCGCGTGTCGTCAAAGGTTAGCGTATATTCCCCGATCAAAGCATTGCCCGAGGCAGAATCCCGCACTTCCATGGTCCATTGGTTAGACGATCCAGCCATCGGGACCGCCGGAATGAACGTGACCTCAAGCGATTCGGATGTGCCCAGGTTTCCGAAATATTCGACAGACAACGGCGGGGGCACGGATGTCGAACCAGCCTCGGTGTAAGTTGCGGGCAGGTTTACACCAAGGTTCATTTCGGTTGTGGGGTCGGACGCGGTCTGGTTGGGACTGATCACGATCGGAACCAGGCCAGCGGTTGTGTCACGCGGGAACGGCGGGATCGTGCCGTCCGCATCTGCAGGCCAGCCCAGAAGGACCAGACCCGATTCGGTGCGCAGCACGCCATCAGCATCGGTGCGGAAGCTGCCAGTCCGCGTCATGGTCATCGGCGTGTCAGAAATCGGATTATCGATCGAGACCAGCGGTATAACCGGAAACATGCCACGCCCGGCAATTGCAAGGTCAAGAGCGTTTCCTGTTCCGACCAGATCGCCCCGTTCTTCGATAAGCCGCAGGGTTGAAGCGCGCACCCCACCAGCCGAATAGGTGCTGGCCCCACGGGTGCTGCTGACAACCACATTGGAAAATTCTGCCGAGGCCCGCTTGTAGCCATAGGTGCCCGAGTTGGCGATGTTGTCCGAAATCGTCGCCAGACGTGTTGCATTGGCATTCAAGCCAGCCACACCCGCGCTAAGCGAGGAGGAAATTGTCATGGGAAGCCGCCTTTCTGCTGCTTTGGACCCTTGGGGGCCAAAGATGCGCTGCGGCGGCTTAACATCAGCCTAATAGCTAAAATGCTTTACATTTGACTACCTGTCCCGACGCAGAAGGATGATCTCGATCCGGTTGTTGCGCAGGGCCGAAGGATCGGACGTGACTGGCATTCGATCCGCGAAACCCGCGATCCGCTGCATCCTTTCAGCGTCCAGACCCGCCATTTCCAGAATGCCGCGCGTGGCCTGGGCGCGGCCGGCCGATAGGTCCCAGACCGGATTGTCGATCAGGGTGACCGGATAGGCCCGCAGGTGGCCATTCACTGCAACCTCGTTACTTGTGACACCCAGAACTTCGGCCAGAAGGTCGGCAATCGCCAGGGCAACCGGAAGAGGTTCGGCGGTGTCGCCGTCAAACAGCGGCGCATCGGGAAGATCGAAAATCTCGATCACCAGACCTTCGTCGGTGACCTTTGAAACGACGTGCTGCATAAGCCGTTCCATTGTTGCGCTTTCGCCGCCCCGGGCCATCAGCTCCTGCTCAACCTTTTCCAGATCGGCAACGGCTTTGGCACTCCCGGCACTGCCGCGACTGGCATTCTCACCAGTCACATCCTCACCTGGAGAAGCCCCCGCACGCGCGACCGCGCCGGTGCCGGTATGGGCCAGGGTTTCTTCGGCAAAGACGCTGTCGCCGCCAAAGGCCCCGTCACCGCCACCTGAAATTCGGTTCACCGGGATTGTCGGATTGAAATAGTCCGAGATCCCCTTTCGCTGCTTTTCCGTTGTCGCGTTCAACAGCCACATCAATAGAAAGAACGCCATCATTGCGGTCACGAAGTCAGCGTATGCGACTTTCCATGCCCCGCCATGATGACCGCCACCGGCGGTAACCTTCTTGCGCTTGATGATGACTGGCGCCGCATTTCCCTGCGCTGCCATTCCACACACCCGTAATGATACCCAGGGTCAGGGATAGCATTGGCAGGCTTTCGGGCAGCTTAACACCAGGGGTTTTAGGGAAAGAGCGCAAAAAGGCCTTGATCGTGGATGCGATGGGAAGGTTTGCCTATCGGGCTTATGCCGCTGCCGTCCACGCGTGCAGCATCGTTTGCGTGCTGTCGCCGTCGATCAGTGCCAACAGAATACTTCCGCCCGCCCGAGCGCAGAGAATACCATTTCCCGAGACCAGGTTGGTTCCAAGCGCGATGCAGATCGGACCACCGGGCGCAGTCGAAATCTGGTCAAGCTGCCGTGACAACGCTTCGCGTTCGCCGTCAAGAAATTCCAGAAGGTGCGAGATCATCTCTTCCGGACCGCCAGATGCGCCGTCTTCCTCACCGCCAGCTATCGTCCATGCCATAAGAGCTTGCCCATTCGCCCTCGCGAAGCGCCCGAGAAGCGAGGCGCCGACCGCGGCTTCAAGCTCGGGGATCGGCATTCTGCGGGCAAGTTCTTCTTTCTGCTCCTGCTTCTCAGGGGCTTCAACCTGGAATCCGTTAAGATCGACAAGCATCAGGTCGGCAAGCAGAGCCACCGGCAAGCCGACGCTGACCCCTTCGGCTTCATGTGAAATCGGCCCCGAGACCACACGCAGCGCCCGCCCAGGGATTGCAAGGGCTTGCAAAAGCCGGATCAGATCGTCTTTCTGCCCATCATCCAGAGCCGGCACTGACAGGCAGGTTTCGGCGCGGGCAAGCCCTTCCGCTGCGGCCATGCGCAGGACACGGCGGCCGGCAACCTCAAGTGTCATCCCGGGTCCGCCATCAGATACAAATGTCAGTGATCTGCCAAGCATCGTTTCGTTTATTTCGCTCAATACAGCGGCGATCGGACCTGGATTGAACCCATCGGTCAGCAGGCGGTGGCCAGCTTGGTCAATGCTGGCAGGTGTCTGCAATGAATGCAGCCGTGCAAGGATCGGTAGCAGTGCCTTGTTCACAGATGATCCCCAATCCT
>CAIXBE010000123.1 GCA_903917595.1 uncultured Rhodobacterales bacterium | reverse complement strand
TTCGCGGAATTGCCCTGGCCTGTCTCACACTGCTGCCGTTGCCCTCGGGCGGCCAAGTTCCTTGCGTCGCGCGAGGCGATCTTCCCCTGATCTACAGTCCGGAAGAGCCTCCGGTGTGTCCGGACCCGCCGATCCCGATGTCGGAACTGGTTCCCTCAACAGTCGGCCGACCGCCTGACTACATGTCCCAGTTTCTTGCTGGGTGCGCAGGCATGATGGACGCAATCGCGATTCTAGCGCCCGAGGTTCTGGACCAAACGGAGTTTGTCTCCGGCGATGAATACTATGCCAAGGCTCTGGAATGGCGGGACAGGCCACCAATGCAAGTCCTTGCAAAATATCGGGAAGAAGGGCGGGAATATTGGCTTGAGTTCATCGGACCTGAGTTGAATACTGGTGGTAGCATGTACGTCCATGACCGCATTGCATGCACCAACGAAACTGCTCGGGATGCACCATAGTGCACACTGCATCTGCCCGAACATGGTGCGCTGTAGCGCACCCTACGAAATACCCGACCCCTTCCGCCCTTGCGCCTGCCCGGCCCTCGCGCGATGAAGTGGCGCATGCGTATCCTGACCCTTGCCCTGATCCTCTGCCCCCTGCCCGCCATGGCGGACCCGCTGCAAACACTTGAGCCGTTGCTGGAGGTGTTCTCGGCCACGCATGACAGCCCCGGTTATGATGTCGTGGGCATCCGCTGTGCGGGGCTTATCTATGCGCAGGACAGTTGGCACCAGCAGCACGGCGGCGCGGGGCCGACGAAGCACCTGCTGTCGGAGGCCGCGACGGCGCTGGATGTTTCGACGCAACACCGGGTCGGTCTGGGGCAGGACCTGACCACGGCCACCCTGTCGATTGAGGCCGACTTTCGCCGGGTCTATGACCTTTATCTGGCAAGGTTCGCCACCAATGCCAAGTCTGGCCACCCCTGGAGCGATGATCCGCTGCTCAAGGGTGACCAGAGTTATTGCAATGCCGCGTTGGGCTAAGGTCAGGCCGCCTTGGCCATGCCGTCGGCTTTGGCGGCCATCGTCGCCTTCGACCACCAGATCACATCATCCAGCATGGCCTTGGCGGAACCCAGCATGCTGGCTTCAATGTCAGCCAGATTGCCCGAGCCGCCAAAGCCCGGATGCACACGGAAGAAGTCGCCGCCGCCGATGTGAACCGTGTTACGGACCGGAACCATCTGCAGTTCCACCCCGATCATCCGCAGATGCGCCAGCGCCGACGTGCCGCCCATCGACCCGTAGGCAATGGCGCCAAAGGGCTTCTTCGCCCATTCGACCGAGGCCTGATCCAGTGCGTTCTTCAAGGCGCCGGTCACCGAGCGGTTGTATTCGGCCAGCACGAAGACATAGCCGTCGAATTCGGCCAGTTTCTTCTGCCACTTGACGGCAACCGGATCTTGCGTAGGAGCCCAAGCGTTCGAGGCGACCTCGGCGAAAAGCGGCATCGGGTAGTCGCGCAGGTCAACAACCTCGACATCCATGTCGCCGCGCGCTTCGGCTTGCGCCTTGATCCAGGCGGTGGGCAGGTCGGCAAAACGGGTGGCGCGGGTGGACGAGACGATGATCGCGATTTTCGGCTTGGTGGTCATGGCAAGGGTCCTTTCGGGGGTAAATCTGCTGTCTCCCTAGATGCGGTCGCAAGGCCGACGCAGCAATTACGCAGGTTAGCGCGACCCCTGTGCGAATTTGCACGGCCTTGCCCCTTCCCTCGCAGGATGATTTACCTAAGCGCATGAGCAAGCCCAGCGACAACCCCGCCGATCCGTTCAAGAAGGCCCTGGCCGACGCCACCCGCACCATGGCGGATGACCCGGACATGACAGTCACCTATTCGGTGGACCCTGCGGGCATGTCCAAGGAAGGCGTCCGCCTGCCGCAGGTCAGCCGCCGGATGACCCGCGACGAGGTGCTGCTGGCGCGCGGCACGGCGGACGCGTTCGCGCTGCGCCGCCGGTTTCATGACGATGCCGTCGCCGCCCGCTATGCCCCGACCGGGGCTTTGGCCCGCGACATCTATGACGCGATGGAGGCCGCCCGTTGTGAGGCGGTGGGTGCCCGCGACATGCCGGGGACGGCTGGAAACATCGACGCCAAGATCGCGCACGAGGCCGACCGAAAGGGCTATGGTCAGGTGACCCAAGCGTCCGAGGTGCCGTTGCCGGTGGCGGCGGGGTATCTGGTGCGGCAGATGGCAACCGGGCGGCCCTTGCCGAAAGCGGCGGCAAATGTCGCCGACCTTTGGCGCGGCTTTGTCGAGGAACAGGCTGGCGATACCCTGTCCAACCTTGACCACGTGCTGGCCGATCAGGCCGCCTTTGCCCGGCTTGCCCGCAAGGTGATTGCCGATCTGGGCTATGGCGACCAGTTGGGCGACGACCCGGACGCGCCCGAAGACGACGCGGGCGACGATCAGGCCGAAGAGGATGAAAACGCCCCCGACAGCGCCGGTGAGGAACAGGAAGGCGAAGAGGCCGACGCCACGCCCGAGCGCAGTCAGGAAGACCAGCAGGACCAGTCTCAGGCCCAGGTCACCATGGAAGACAGCGCCGACATGGAGCAGGGCGAGGAGACCGAACTGCCCGACGGCGAGTCTCCACTGGAGCCGCCCCCCCCTGCGCCCTATTCGGATGCTGACCCGAACTATACCGTCTATGCAACGGATTTCGATGAGGAAATCAAGGCCGAGGACCTGGCCGAACCGGCCGAACTTGAGCGCCTGCGCGCCTATCTGGACCAGCAGCTTGAGCCCCTGAAGGGTGCGGTCTCACGGCTGGCCAACAAGCTGCAGCGCCGCCTTCAGGCCCAGCAGAACCGCAGTTGGGATTTCGATCTGGAAGAGGGCGTGCTGGACGCAGGGCGCTTGGCGCGGGTGGTGGCGAACCCGACGACTCCGCTCTCGTTCAAGCAGGAAAAGGACACCGAGTTCCGCGATACCTGCGTGACGCTGCTGCTGGACAACTCCGGATCGATGCGCGGTCGGCCGATTTCCATTGCGGCGATTTCGGCGGATGTGCTGGCGCGGACGCTGGAGCGGTGCAGTGTCAAGGTCGAGATTCTGGGCTTTACCACCCGCGCCTGGAAGGGCGGCCAGTCGCGCGAACGCTGGCTGGCGCAAGGGCGCCCGCAAATTCCGGGGCGGCTGAACGATCTGCGCCACATCATCTATAAATCGGCTGACGCGCCGTGGCGGCGGGTGCGGCCGAACCTTGGGCTGATGATGAAGGAAGGCTTGCTGAAGGAAAACATCGACGGCGAGGCGCTGGAATGGGCGCATCGGCGGATGATGGCCCGGCCCGAAGCACGGAAAATCCTGATGGTGATTTCGGATGGGGCACCGGTGGACGACTCAACTTTGTCCGTCAACCCCGCGAATTATCTGGAAAAACACCTGCGCGACGTGATCGCGATGGTCGAGCGCCGCCGCGCCGTGGAACTGATCGCCATCGGCATCGGCCATGACGTAACCCGCTACTACCAGCGCGCGGTGACAATCACCGATGTCGAGCAGCTTGCCGGGGCGATGACCGAACAGCTGGCAGGATTGTTCGAGGTCGACCCGAAGAAACGCGCCCGGGCGCTGGGGCTGCGGCGGGCGGGGTAAGGGGGGCCTCGGACCCCCCTCGTCGCTTCGCGCCTCACCCCCCGAGGATACTTTTGCAGAGAGGAAGTCTCAGGTGTTTCAAAGCTTTGAAAGCCATGCCTCGCCTGATCAGGGGCCACCACGGCTGGCGGCGCTGCGGCTGCGGTTGACGGCGATGGGGCTGCAGAGCTGGATCGTGCCGCGCGCCGATGCGCATCAGGGCGAATACGTGGCGGCGCGGGACGAGCGGTTGCAGTGGTTGACCGGCTTTACCGGGTCGGCCGGGTTCTGCGTGGTGCTGCCCGAAGTGGCGGGCGTGTTCATCGATGGGCGCTACCGGACGCAGGTCAAGGCGCAGGTTGATCTTGCGGCATTCACTCCGGTTCCTTGGCCAGAGGTTAAGCCTGCGGACTGGATCCGAGAGAATCTGGCAACCGGGCGGGTGGGGTTCGATCCTTGGCTGCATACGGCGGAAGAGATTTCCAGGCTCGAGGTTTCACTTGAGGGTTCTGGTGTAACCATCTGCGCTGCCAACACAAATGCGGTTGATGACATCTGGCAGGACCAGCCCGCAGCACCACAGGGCCGCGCCTTTGTCCATCCCGATGGGCTGGCTGGGGAGCCTTCAGCGGACAAGCGGAAAAGGCTGGCGGCGGAGTTGGGAAAGGCCGGGCAAGCGCTGGCCGTGTTGACCTTGCCGGATTCGATCTGCTGGCTGTTGAACATTCGCGGCGCGGATGTGCCGAAGAACCCGATCCTGCATGGCTTTGCGTTCCTGCATGCCGATGCAACCGTCAGTCTGTTCGTGGAACCGGCCAAGCTGGACGCAGGCATGCTTGCGCATCTGGGGCCGGAAGTGGCGATTCGCCCGGTCAAAGACTTCGTTGCGGCCTTGGGCAAGCTCTCCGGAACCGTGCGGGTTGATAGGGCCACAGCACCCTTGGCGGTGTCGCGCCTTCTGACAGCAGCCGGAGCCGAAGTGGTCTGGGGTGATGATCCCTGCCGCCTGCCGAAGGCGCGCAAGAATGCGGCCGAAATCGCGGCCACCCGCGAGGCACATCTGCGCGACGGGGCGGCGATGGTGGAATTCCTGTGCTGGTTGGATGGTGCCGCGCCAAAGGGGGCCCTGACCGAAATCTCGGTCGTCCAAGCGTTGGAGGGGTTTCGACGGGCGACCAACGCGCTGCATGACATCAGCTTTGACACCATCTGCGGCGCGGGTCCGAACGGGGCCATCATGCATTACCGCGTGACCGAGGAGACCAACCGCCCGGTGCAGGTGGATGAGCTGTTGCTGGTCGATTCGGGGGCCCAGTATGTCGACGGGACCACCGACATCACCCGGACGATTGCCATCGGTGATCCGGGCGATGAGGCGCGGACCTCTTATACCCGCGTGCTGCAGGGGATGATCGCGATCAGCCGGGTGCGGTTTCCCAAGGGCATCGCGGGGCGGGATATCGACTCGCTTGCGCGGTTCAACCTGTGGCTGGCGGGGCAGGACTATGACCACGGCACCGGGCACGGCGTCGGGGCATTCCTGTCGGTGCATGAGGGGCCGCAGCGGATCAGCCGGATTTCCGACGTGACGCTGGAGCCGGGGATGATCCTGTCGAATGAGCCGGGCTATTACCGCGAGGGGGCGTTCGGCATCCGGCTGGAAAACCTGATCGTGGTCGAGGAGGCCCCTGCCCTTGGCGACAACCGGGCGCAGTTGTCGTTCGAGACGCTGACATGGGTGCCCTTTGACCGACGGTTGGTTCTGGCGGCCGAGCTTTCGCCGGGGGAACGGGCGTGGCTGGACGCCTATCACGCCGCTGTGCTGGAAAAGCTTGGTCCAAGGGTGTCAGAACCCAGCCGGGGCTGGCTGATGGCGGCCTGCGCTCCGCTGTGAGGTCAGGCGGCGGCGGTTTCGCGGATGCGCTGGACCATGGCGCGCAAGCCGTTTGACCGCTGCGCGCTGAGGTGGTCATTCAGGCCCAACCGGCCAAGTTCGGCGGTGGCATCGACTGCAGCCACCTTGGCCAGCGGCAGGCCGGCATAAAGCGCATGCAAGATGGCGATCAGGCCCTGCACGATCATCGCGTCGGACTCGCCTTGAAAATCAAGGCGGCCATCGGCGATCATCGGGCGCAGCCAGACCTGACTGGCGCAGCCCTGCACTTTCAGCGCTGAGGTGCGGAAGGCCGAGTCAAGGGGCGGCATCGCGCGGCCAAGGTCGATGACATGGCGGTAGCGGTCTTCCCAGTCATCAAGGAAGGCGAACGTATCGACAAGGTCTTCGAAAGCTGCGGTTGCCATGTGTCCTCGGGTGGGGGCCTCGCGTGGGTGGGGATGAGGTAAGGCGGCAGCAATGAAACGTCCAGCCCTGCAGAAGCGCTTTTCAAATGCGGTGCCATCGGCTACCCAAGGGACAGTTGTTCAGGAAAGCCGCCATGCCCGCCGCCCATAGCCCCGTCCGCGCCATCATTCGTCCGCTGCTTGTCGTTTCGCTTGTCGCTGCTTTGGCTGGATGTGGCGCGATGCGCGACAGCAAGCTGAACCCGATGAACTGGTTCAAGAAGGGCGAACTGCGCGAGTCGATCGTGCTGCCGGAACAACAGGCCGATGCGCGGCCGCTGGTCGAGGCCGTGCTGGACCTGAAGGTCGAACCGATCCCGGGTGGCGCGATTGTCCGGGCGCGGGGCCGGACTCCGACGCAAGGCTGGTGGAAAGCCGAACTGGTGCCGGTCGAGGTGGAGGAAGCGGGGCTTCTGGTCTATGAATTCCGGCTGATCCCGCCGACGGGGCAGGCCGACGTCAACACTCCGCAGTCACGCGAAGTCGACGTGGCGATCTATGTGTCGGATTACAAACTGGAATTCCTGCGCGAGATCGTGGTTCAGGGCGCGAACAACGCCCTTACGTCACGCCGCTGATCCAAGGGCGGACGTCGATTTCTGCCCGAAATCGAAACGGGATTCGGACAAGATCCGCAGCGCGGGCGTCGATCACAGCTGCACAACCCTGACTTCGTTGCCTTTGACCGACAGAGCAATTTCGCCTTTGCATAGGCGCAGGGCATCCTGACCGAAGGCCTCAAGCCGCCAGCCGGCCAGCGAGGGCAGGTCGCGGTCACCACCGGCGATGGCGTCCAGTTCGGATGAGGCGGCAATCAGGCGCGGGGCGACGCCAAGGGCTTCGGACTTGGCTTTAAGCAGCACGCGCAGAAGGTCGGCCAGCGCCGGGTTGACCTGCATCTGGTCGCGTGGCTGTTCGACTTTCGGCATGTCCTCGGGCCGCATCTCCAACCCCGCCTTGACGGCGGCCAGAATGCCTTCGGCAATCTCGGGTTTGCGGCCTTCGCGCAGCAAAAGACGCGAGCGGCCAAGGTCTTCGACTGTCGTGGGCCGGGTCGAAGCAAGTTCCAGCAGCGCGTCGTCCTTCATCACCCGGCTGCGCGGCACGTTCTGGGCTTGGGCATAAGCCTCGCGGAAGCGGGCCAGCGCCTTGACCACGGCCAGAAACCGGCCAGATGTGGTGCGGGTCTTGACGCGCAGCCAGGCCTCGTCCGGCAGGACGGTATAGGTGGCGGGGTCGGTCAGGATCGCCAGTTCCTCGGCCACCCAGGGGGCGCGGCCGTTCTTGGCAAGCTGGCCGGACAGCCATTCGTAAATCCCGCGCAGATGGGTCACATCGGCAAGGGCATAGTCCTTTTGCGCATCGGTCAGCGGGCGGCGCGACCAGTCGGTAAAACGGCTGGTCTTGTCCAGATCGGCGCGGGCGATGCGTTTGACGAGTGTCTCATAGCCGACCTGTTCGCCAAAGCCGCAGACCATGGCGGCGATCTGGGTGTCAAACAGGGGCTTTGGGAAGACCCCGCCTTCGACGAAGAAGATTTCCAGATCCTGCCGTGCAGCGTGGAACACCTTGACCGTCGCCTCGTGGCGGAAAAGGTCATAGAGCGGCTCCATCGACATCTGATGACCTTCGATCGGGTCGATCAGCACGGCTTCGCCCGCGCCGGGCAGCGCCATCTGGATCAGGCACAGCTTGGACCAATACGTCCGCTCGCGCAGGAATTCGGTGTCGATGGTGACGAAAGGCTGGCTTTTGGCAAGCGCACAATAGTCGGCAAGGTCTTCGGTCGTGGTAATCGTGCGCATGAGACACCTTTCGTCGCGGGGTCATCCCGCCAATGCCATGGTTCTATAGGGGCTGGCGGGTGAAAAGAAAAGACCGGGGTTGCGGCGGATCGGTGGCCGTGCCTAGGTGCGGCCTTGGCGAAAGGAGGCCAGCATGCGCATCCTTTGGCTGATCACCGGCTTTGTATTTCTGGGCCTTGGCGTCCTTGGCGCGCTGATGCCGGTGCTGCCGACAACCGTGTTTCTGCTGGTGGCGGCGGGATGCTTCGCCCGGTCCTCGCCCCGACTGCATGGCTGGCTGGTGGGGCATCCGGTCTTTGGTCCGCCGATCCTGAACTGGCAGTTGCATGGGGCGATTTCGCACGGCGCCAAGCGGCTGGCGGTGGGGACGATGGCGGTAGTTTTCGCGACGTCGGTGGTCTTTGGACTGCCCTGGGTCGTGCTGGCGGCGCAAGGTCTGCTGATGGGCGTTGGCGCGGCGTTTATCTTGACCCGGCCGGACGGGCCCTCAGCCTAGGGTGACCGGGGTTCGGTCGCCGCCGGCAAACCGGCGCAGGACCACGGGGTAAAGCTGATGCTCCATGTTCAGCACGCGGGCAGAGAGCGTATCTTCGGAGTCGCCCGGCAGGACCGGCACCCGCGCCTGACCAAGGATCGGACCTGCATCCAGATCGGCAGTGACCTCATGCACGGTGCAGCCCGCAATCGCATCCCCGGCGGCAAGCGCGCGGGCGTGGGTGTGCAGGCCGGGATACTTGGGCAAAAGCGAGGGGTGGATGTTCAGCATCCGGCCCTGAAAGCGGGCGATGAAACCGGGGGTCAGGATGCGCATGAACCCGGCAAGGCACAGGATATCGGGATGGGCGGCCTCGATATGGGCCAGAAGCTGGGCCTCAAAGCCAGCGCGATCCTTGCCAAAGGGGCGGTGATCGACTGCGGCGGTGGCAATGCCAAGCGCTGCTGCACGGGTCAGGCCGCTGGCGGCGGGATCGTTGGACGTCACCAGAACCGGCCTGCCCGGGTGGTCACCGGTCATCGACGCCACCAGCGCCAGCATGTTGGAGCCACCCCCGGAGATCAGGATGGCAACGCGCTTCACAACAGGCGGCCCTGGTAGATGACCCCCTGCCCTTCGACAATGCGGCCAAGGCGGGAGACCGTTTCGCCTTCGGTTTGCAGAAGCGCGGTCAGATCGTCGGCGCGGTCCTCGGCGACGACAACGATCATGCCGATGCCGCAGTTGAAGGTCTTCAAAAGCTCGGGTTCCGACATGTTCGCGGTCGAAGCAAGCCAGCGGAAGACGGGCGGCAGTTGCCATGATCCAAGGTCGATCTCGCAGGCGAGGCCCTCTGGCAGAACGCGCGGCGGGTTTTCGGTGATGCCGCCACCAGTGATATGGGCAAGGCCGTGGACGCCGCCCGCCCGGATCGCGGCGAGGGCTTGTCTCACATAAAGCCGGGTGGGGGTCAGCAGCGCCTGCCCCAGCGAGCCTTCGCTGAAGGGGGATGGCGCATCCCAGCCAAGGCCGGACAGTTCGACCACCTTGCGCACAAAGCTGTAGCCGTTGGAGTGCACACCCGATGAGGCGAGGCCAAGGATCACGTCGCCCGCCTGCACGCCCTGCGGCAGCTCGGTCCCGCGCTCCATCGCGCCGACGGCGAAACCGGCCAGGTCGAAATCGCCCTTGTGATACATGCCGGGCATTTCCGCCGTCTCGCCGCCGATAAGGGCGCAACCGCTGTCGGCGCAACCCTTGGCGATGCCGGTGATGATGCGGGTGGCTTGGTCCAGCTCCAGCTTGCCGGTGGCGAAATAGTCAAGGAAGAACAGCGGTTCCGCGCCCTGGCACACCAGATCGTTGACGCACATGGCAACAAGGTCGATGCCGATGGTGTCGACATGGCCGGTGTCAATGGCGATGCGCAGCTTGGTGCCGACGCCGTCGGTTGCGGCGACCAGAACCGGGTCGGTGTAACCTGCGGCCTTGAGGTCGAACAGCGCGCCAAAGCCGCCAAGCCCGCCCATCACACCCGGGCGGCTGGTGGCCTTGGCGGCAGGCTTGATCCGGTCGACCAGCGCGTTCCCGGCATCGATGTCGACACCCGCATCGGCATAGGTCAGCCCGTTGTGGCCATTGGTCATCGCAGCATCCCCCGGCGGTTGGCTTTGGCCAGAGGCCCTAACCGATTCCCCGTCGCGCGGCAACGAGGGATGACGCAAGGCCCGACTGCCGAAAGAAGTTTTGCAGCCCCCCCGGGTCTTGACCCGAGAAACCCCTTACGGGGTCGGGTCCTGACCACCTTCGCTGCAAGCGCCATCTTGACGCGTCGGGTCTGCGTGATACGAAGCAGGCAGCGGGCCTGTAGCTCAATTGGTTAGAGCAGGGCGCTCATAACGCCTTGGTTGGGGGTTCGAGTCCCTCCGGGCCTACCACACCGTTTCCCGGACCTTACCGGCGCGCGAAATTACCAGCGGACGTGCGCGGGCCAGATGTAGTGTTCGTCGGGGTCAATCAGCGCCGGTGCGGCCAGTGCCATGGCGCGGCGGCGGAGTTCGGTGGTGACACTGTCGCGGTCAAGACGCGACAATTCCTCGGCGCTGATCGGAGTGCCGATGGCCATTTCCACCGGGCGCGAGATGCGGCGGCAGGTCTCGCGGAAGACCAGCGCGATGCGCAACGGATAAGACAGGTGGCTGGCGATCTGGAACAGGCGCGAATTCTGGCCAGAGAAGTGGATCGGCAGCGTGGTCACACCGGGGATCGTTGCCAGACGGCCGACAAAGGGGTGCCAAGGCGCATCGACCGCACGGCCGCGCAGCGGACGGTTGGCGGTGGCCACGCCCCCGGCCGGGAAGATCGCCACGACCTGACCTTGCGCCAGAAGCTGGGCAGCACGGCGCCGCGTCTCGCCGGTCAGGCGGCGGGCTTCGGGAGTGCCAGAGAAATCGACCGGCAAAAGGTGCGGATCCACCTCGGGGACGCGGCACAGAAGGCTGTTGGTCATGATCCGCACGTTGCCGCGCAGGCGCATGCCAAGATGGCCCATGGTCAGCCCGTCAACCACGCCAAAGGGATGGTTCGCGATCAGCAGCACGCCACCGGTTTCCGGCACACGGGCAAGGTTTTCGGCGCCGGCACGCACCTGCGGGCGGATGCCCAGCTTGCGAAGGGCCGCGTCAAAGACCGGTTCGCCCGGACGCTTGTCGCAGATCACCCAGTCCAGATAGAGGCGGCGCAGTTTCGGCTGGCCGGTCAGCGCCTCGACCCCGCGGATCAGGGCGCGCCGGAACAGCGACTGACCGGAGTGCGAGTAGGTAAAGCGCACGTCCGGTGAGATCGGTGCATGGTCAAAGGTCAGGTGATCGCAGGTCAACACATCAGAGGTCATGGGTCCGCCCGGGGAAAGGAATCTGTGCCTGTCCGGATATCAATGCCGGATGACGCGGATGCGACCGCCGGGTTACAACTTTGCGACAGCCGGCCAGAAGTTTGCGACAGCCGGCCAGAAGATCGGCCTGCTGGTCAGCCCCAATCGCCCAAAAGGACGTTGCGGGTCACCACCTCGACTGGGCGCTCGCGGGCGATGAGGCCTGCCACCCACTCACATGAGGCCGCGTTCAAGACCGCGCCCCTGCCGCGCCGATATTCGGCCAGACAGCCATTGCCCCGGCTGGCCGTGGCAAGGGTTTCGGGCGTCACTTCACCGTAGATGGTCAGCGCCACTTCTTCGGCGTCCAGATAGCCGATGAAGTGGTCCTCGTCATGCGGTCCGGTGTGATGCGACAGCGTGGTGGCCAGCGACATCGCAACGATGGTCAGATCGCCCTGCAAGCCGGAGCCTTCGGCGGGATAGGGCAGGCCCTTGCGGGTCTCATAGTCGATGCCGTCAACCTCGTAGGCAAAGATCTTCGACGCCGCCCCAAGGACATCGCCATAGCCCAGCCCGGTGCCTTGCAGCGCCCAGTGGTCGGGGCGGTAAAGCGTGAAGCCCCCAGATCCATGCGCGGCACAGCGGCTCCACCCGGCATAGACCCCCATGGCGCCGGTCAGGCCCATGGTGGCGGTGCCGGGGCGGCGGGTCCGGGGGTGGTCCCAGTAGCTGGTGATCCGGTCGGTGGCGGCCAATGGGTCCTCGGCCTCGGCCCTTGCCTTGTGGCAGGTCTGGGTAAGGAGGTCCGCCGAAAGACGGGTCTGCCAGAAGAAGTTGCCGCCAAAGCGGGCCAGTTGGCCGCCCTTGTCGATCCAGGCGTCCAGATGGTCGCGCATCTCCCATGTCCAGTATTCGTCATGGCCGACGATGACGGCGCGGGAATAGCCGTCAAGGCAGGCGGGGTCGGCGTGCAGGTCGTGCTGGGTATAGTAGTCGAAGGTTATCCCTTGGGCTTCGCACCACAGCGCGAAGGGGCGCTCGAACGCGGCCCAGCCGGAGGAGGCGTATTTCTTCGACACGCCCCGGGCGCGGGCATAGTCCATATGCGGATAGCGTGGCCGGGTCAAAAGGGGCGAGGCATGCGGGATGCGCGGCGCATCTTCGGGCCAGCGGACAAAGCCGGTGGCCCAGGGGCGGAGGAGGCTGACTTCGGCCGAAAAATCGCCGCCGGTGGGGCCGCAGAGGCCCTGATAGTGGTTCGACCCGCCCCAGTCGTTGTAGGCGCACCAGGTTCCGGTCGCCAGAACGATGGCCAGCTTCGCGGTGGGCTTGGCGGGTTTAAGGACGAACATCCCCTGCGATTGGTGGCCTGGGACGGTCAGGGTAAAGGCGTAGACCCCGCTGGGCCAGTCGGCGGGAATTGCGGCCTCATAGGCCATCAGCCAGTCGCAGCCCCGGACCGAGCAATCGACGGGCGTCGGGGCGAAACTCGTGGAAATGGTGGTGTCCAGCACGACCCGCGGGGCCAACCCGTCGCAGCTGACGGTCAGCCGCGCACTGTCGGCCCCCGACATGGCGTGCAGCCGCAAGGTATCGCCGGGGCGGTAGGACAGCCGGTCGCTGTAGCCCCAGACCTGGGGGCGGGAGGGGTCGGCAGAGGCCATCTCATAGTAATGCCCGGTGACCGGGTTGCCGTCGTCATAGGGTCCGGGGACGAAGAAGCCTTGCATGGTCGATTTCCCTTGTCAGTCTGTTGCAGCAGCATCGGACCGGGCAGCGGCAAAGGCAACGGGGGCGCGCGTGCCTTCTGCCCTTGAAGTGCTGCGATTGCTGTGGCCTGTTGCGGTCAGGTCATCGGTGGAGGTGTCATGCGCGTCGGGGATGTGTCGTTCTGGTATGCCGATATCGGCCTGCCCTACCCTCGTCCGGCCCTTGCCGGAGATACGGACGCCGATGTGGCGATCATCGGGGCGGGTTATACTGGGCTTTGGACCGCCTATTACCTGAAACAGGCAAACCCAAGCCTGAATGTGCTGGTGATCGAAAAGGATTTCGCCGGGTTCGGGGCTTCGGGGCGCAATGGTGGTTGGCTGACCGGTGGCTTTGCCTGGACGCACCGGCGCTATCTGCAGGGGTCATCCGAACATGCGGTCCGCGCCATGGTCGAGGCGATGAACGGCACCGTGGACGAAGTGATCCGGGTGACCGAAGCCGAAGCGATTGATGCCGACATCCTGCGCACCGATGAGCTGATGGTGGCCACCCGGCCCGCCCAGATGGCCCGGCTGCAGGACGAGGTCGCCCATCGCCGCCACTGGGGCGAACAAGACCGGGTCCACGCAATCGGCGCGGATGACCTTGCCGCCCGCATCCGTATTCCCGGTGCCTTGGGCGCAATGGTGGTGACCAACGTCGCCCGCGTGCAACCGGCCAAGCTGGTCCGGGGCCTTGCCGCCACGGTCGAACGGCTGGGGGTGCGCATTGTCGAGGGCACCACGGTCACCGGCTATGAGGCGGGGCTGGTGACCACCGACAAGGGTCAGGTCCGCGCGCCGGTGATCCTGCGCTGCACCGAAGGTTTCACCGCCGGCCTGCCGGGCCGCAAGCGGGAATGGCTGCCGCTGAATTCGGCTCAGATCGCGACCGAGCCGCTGCCCCAAGAAGTGTGGGACCAGATCGGCTGGGACGGTCATGAAATCCTTGGTGATTTCGCCAACGCCTATTGCTACTGCCAGCGCACGCGTGAGGGGCGGATCACGGTCGGTGCGCGCGGGGTGCCCTACCTTTACGGCTCGAACCTTGACACCAATGGCGCGCCGGACTCCGAGACGGTTCGGCGGCTGACCGCGATCCTGCACAAGCATTTCCCCGCAGCTTCGAAAGCGAGGATCGACCACGCCTGGTGCGGCGTCCTGGGCGTGCCACGCGACTGGTGCGCGACCGTGGGGCTGGACCCTGCGACCGGGCTTGGCTGGGCGGGGGGGTATGTCGGGGTCGGAGTGTCAACCTCGAACCTTGCCGGGCGGACGTTGGCCGATCTGGCGCTTGGCCGCGACACCGACCTTGTCCGCCTGCCCTGGGTAAACCGCCGCGTCCGGCCATGGGAGCCGGAGCCGTTTCGCTGGCTGGGCGTGACTGGAATGTACGCGCTTTTCAACGCCGCCGACCGGCGCGAGGCCCGCCCCGGTGCCGGTCCGTCACGGCTGGCAGCGCTTGGCAACTGGCTGACCGGGCGGGGATAGGCCGGCAGAGATGGCCGGGCGGGCAAAGGGCAGAACCGATTCGCGCGCGACCGGTGTATTCGGATTGCCAAGGCGGCAGGCGTTCGCCCAGGGATTGTTTCCCTTTCGCTTAACAATCGCCCCGATGGATGGCCGCTTGCGTCTGTTCAAGGTCCCTGCCGTCAACATCACGCGCCTGTTGATTTTTTGTCACAGTCGGGCAGACCAGACCGCCAGAACCGGGCCAGCCCGGATTTTCAGCCGATTCCTGCAGGATTTACCCTTTTCCTGCAGCAGGATCAGCCGCTTGCGCCCCCTCAAGGCCGGGATTCGGGTGTCATAGCACTGCCGCCCGCCCCACCTTCTTCGCCATGGCCGCCGTTTTGCCCCCGACAGCGGAGCGAAAACATGACATTCTGCCACGAAAGTCGTGATCGGCTGGCCGTTTGGCAAGCCCCGGAAGCGGTCAGGCCTGCGACTTTCGGGGACCGCCGATGACCACAAGCAGACGGAAAGCAGACGTGAGCCAAGACCCACTTCGATCCTATACCGATACCCACACCGACGCGCCGACGCCGGAGCATACGTTGTTTGCCGATGACCTGAAGCAGGGCACGCAACTTTTGGACGGGCAGTATACGATCATCGACTTCCTGAACTCGGGAGGGTTCGGCATCACCTATCTGGCGCGCGATTCGCTGGACCGGACCGTGGTGATCAAGGAATGCTTCCCCGGTGCGCTTTGCCAGCGCAACGGTTCGGCCGTGCGCGCCCGGTCGCGCAAACATGCGGCCGAGTTGCGCAGTTTCGTGCAGACATTTGTCGACGAGGCCCGCAGCCTGGCCAAACTGTCGCATCCGAACGTTGTCGGCGTGCATCAGGTGTTCGAGGATAACGATACCGCCTACATGGCCATCGACTTCATCGACGGCAAGGACCTGCAGGACATCCTGGAATCGACCGATCAGGCCTTTACCCCCGATGAGGTGGTGGTCCTGCTCCGCAAGATGTTAAGCGCGGTCGAATTCATCCATCAGGCCGGGATCCTGCACCGCGACATCTCGCCCGACAACATCCTTCTGGACGCCAACCGTAATCCGGTGCTGATCGACTTTGGCGCCGCCAGTCAGGACCTGGTCGAGGATACCCGCGTGCTGACCGCGCGCCGGGTGGTCAAGGACGGCTATTCACCGCAGGAGTTTTACCTGACCGGGGCCGAACAGACCGCCGCCAGCGACCTTTATGCGCTGGGGGCCACCTTACACCACATCATCACTGGCCGCGCCCCGCCGCACAGCCAGCGCCGTCTGGCCAGCGTCGCCGAGGGCGCGTCTGATCCATATGTCCCGCTGGACGGGAATTATCCGGGCTATCCGCCGGGGTTTCTGGCGACGATTGATCAGGCCGTTCGGGTCCTGCAGAAAGACCGGCCGCAAAGCGCTGCCGACTGGATCGCACTGTTGCCGGGCGAGGAGGCTGAGCCCGAACCGGTGCTGGAACCCATGGCGAAAGTGGCCGAGCCTGCGACCGTCGCCTCGGACTTTCTGGCGCGGAATTTCGGCTTTGTGATCGGGGCCGGCACGGTCTTTGTGCTGGCCGCGGTGGTCGGGCTTTGGCAGCTTTTCACCTGACCTTACAGGCCAAGGGCACGGAAAACCTTGGGCAATTCCTCGGGCAGGTCTTCGGCAATCAGGCCGGGGCCGAAGCTGAGGGCGCATTCGACATGCAGCCAGGCCCCGGTGCAGGCGGCATCGAAGGGGCTGAAGCCGCGGGCCAGAAGGCCGGTGATGAACCCCGCCAGCACGTCGCCTGATCCGGCGGTGGCCAGCCAAGGAGCTGCGCGGTCGTAATGGGCCGAGTTGATGGCGCAGCGCCCGGTGGGGTCGGCGATCACGGTGTCGGGGCCTTTGTAGAGGACGACACAGCCCGCGCGTTTCGCCGCTTCGCGGGTGGCATCGACTTTGCTGTAGGCGGGGCCTTTGGTGGCGGGCTCGGCCAGTTTTGCCGCGATGTCAGGGAACAGGCGGGCGAATTCACCGGCGTGGGGGGTGAGGATGCAGCCGGGGTGCAGGGCGGCGAAGAGGTCGGGGTTTTGGGAGAGGAGCGTGAGGGCGTCGGCATCGAGGACGAGCGAGAGTCGGGGCACGCCCCGACCTACATTTTCGGTGTTGCCGCCCGCACCGGTCCCCGTAGGTCGGGTCGTGCCCTGACTCCCCAACGCCACCCCCACCAAACCCGCCTCCCGCGCGCCGGTGCCCATCCCCGGCCCAAGGCAAAGCGCGTTGATCCGCCCGTCCTCCAGCACCGCCGCGAGGGCAGCCGCATCCGCCACCCCCCGCAGCATCACCGCATCCAGCCGGGCGGCGTTCTCGGGGATCGCATCCGGCGGACACCCCACCGTCACCACCCCCGCCCCGATCCGCAAAGCCCCCCGCGCCGAAAGCCGCGCCGCCCCGCCGCGACCGGATGGGCCGGAGAGGATCAGGGCATGGCCGTGGGAGTATTTGTGGCCCTCCCGCTTGCGAAGTCGTCCGGGTCCGTTCAACCCGGTTGTCAGAACGTCCTTCAACGTTCGTGGTATCTCGTTAGTGTATTCAAGGACAGAAACTCGACCGCGATTCAGTGTCGGAAGACCGATGTCGACAACTTTAAGCTTCTCAGATGAATCTAACCCTGCGGCAATCAGATGCCCTACCTTGGCGCGGTGGAATGTAACCGTAAGCTCGCAACTCCGTTGCGCATCGCTTTCTCCAGGCTCTTTAATCCATCGGCCTGAATCAGCGTCTATGCCGGAAAGAATGTCTATTGCGACCACAGGCCACTTCTGGAACGTAGCGCCCAACAAGAGTTTGGCTTCAGCATCGAGTGGCCTTGCAAGGCCAATGCCAAACAGTGCGTCCACCCAAATGTCGACATCTTGATTGCGCACTTCAGGGATCATGCTGGCTGGGGTGATCTCCCCCATCCCCCGCCACCGCTCATAATTCACCCGCGCGTCCGGCGGCAGCCTCGAAGGGTCGCCGTAGAGAAAGACCTCCACCTCCCAGCCCCACTCCTTCAGCAACCGCGCCACGACGAACCCGTCGCCACCGTTGTTGCCGGGGCCGCACAGGACCACCGCCCGGTGCGAGGTGGCGCGCAACTCCGGCCATTCCTCTAAGATCGCCTCGACCACGCCGCGCCCGGCGCGTTCCATCAGCTCCAGTCCGGTGACCTCACCCGAGGCAATCGCTGCCGCTTCAATGGCCCGCATCTGGGCGGCGGTCAGGAGTTCGGTCATCTTCTCACCATTCGTGTTTTCA
>CAIXBE010000122.1 GCA_903917595.1 uncultured Rhodobacterales bacterium | reverse complement strand
GCCAGAAGCGGGCGTGACTGGGCCTCGTCCAGAACCCAGGACTTCCAAGCGTTGGACCCGAAACTCATGGTTCCAAGGCAGTATTCGCTGACCGTCAGTCCAGTTTTGCCTAGCCTGATCTGGCGCACATTCCTGCCCATTCCATTGGTCTATCCCCACCTGTATCAGCCTTCATCCAAGGTCGTGGCAAACCAGAAATTCTCACCCCGGCGACGAGTTTATCTCTTCTGCTGCCCGGCGCCGGTTGGCACCCGTCTGGTTTACTCTTCCCCGGATTTCACTAAGGTCAAGCCGATTGATCGGGGGACGTGATGGCTGCCAAGGGTTCGGTGTTTGACTTTGACGTCGTTGTCGTCGGCGCAGGGGCGGCAGGTATCGCGGCCACCGGGGCCCTTCGATCGGCGGGCCACACTGTCATCTGCCTCGAGGCGGCTGACCGGGTCGGCGGGCGCACCCATACCGACACCGCGATTTTCGGCGTGCCGTTTGATATGGGCGCGCATTGGCTACACAACGAACAATCGAACGCCTTGAAGGCGCCGGGGCTTGCAATGGGGTTTGACCTCTACCTCGCCCCTGAAATTGACGTGACGCATGGACTGGACGATGACGCCGTGCTTTGGGATGAGGTCGAGGAGCTTGAAGAGGCCGGACGGCAGGCCGCGCGAGCAGATGCCGAAACCGAAGCGAGGACCGGCACCCCAACAGACCGCTCACTGGCTGATATCCTTGTCGAGAAGAGCCCGTGGTCCTTCACGTCCGCAATGGTATTTGGCCTGTCAATCGGCCGGGATCTGCCCAACACGTCGCTGCGGGACATGGTGACCTGGGAAGGCGGCGCCGATTTGTTCTGCCGCGAGGGGTTTGGCCATCTTATTGCGCATATGGCCGAAGGCTTGCCGATCCGGCTTTCGACCCCGGTGACCGACATCGTGGCCTTGGCCGATGGCGTGCGAGTCAAGACCCTTGCGGGCGAGATCCGCTCGCGGGCCGTCATCGTGACTGTCTCGGTCGGTGTCCTGGCCGAGGATGTGATCCGATTCGATCCGCCGCTGGAGACCGACCGCCGCAAGGCGTTTGAACTGATCACGATGGGCGACTACAACCACGCAGCCCTTTTGTTCCGGCCCGGCGCGATACCGCTCGATGCGGATACCTGGCTGACCTATCAGCTCAACCCAGATGCGAGCGGCGTGGCGCAGGGGGGCGGATACCTGTGCAACATCTCAGGCACCGATCTGACGAGTTTCGAGACCTCCGGCAGCTTCTCGCGCGCCCTGCAAGAGGCGGGGCCTGAGGCTGCCATCGACCATGCGCTAGAGACGCTTGCCGGCATGTTCGGCGCGTCCATTCGGCGGGACTTCATTAAGGGGTATGCGACGGCCTGGTGCAAGGAACCCTATGTGCGCGGCTCCTATGCCGGGGCGCTGCCGGGTGGCCACGGCCAACGCAAGGTGCTGGGCCGCGCCCATGCCGAACGGGTCCATTTCGCGGGCGAGGCAAGTCATGTGGGCCAGCAATGTTCCGTCAGCGGTGCCCACCTGGAAGGCCTGCGCGCTGCGCGGGATGTGATAGACCAGTTGGGCTGACCCCTGGGGCGGCGCTCGGCGGCAGCGTTGGCTGTGGCCGCCTCAGGAATCCCTGAAAGCGGAGGCAAAGATGCATAACGGCCGCATGTCCTTGAAGGCGCTGCGAACATTCGAGGCGGTCGTCCGCAACCGCAGCATGGCCAAGGCCGCCGACGAACTGCACGTCAGTGCCGGGGCTGTCGGATTTCAGATCCGGGCGCTGGAGGCCGAACTTGGATTTCGCCTGTTCGACCGCGTCGGTGGGGAAATGCTGCCGACCGAGGCCGCCATCGAGGTGTCCCGCCAGATCCGGGGCGGTTTTGAGCAGGTGTTCGGCGCGGTCCAGCAGTTGCGCCTCAGCCGCGATCCTGGGTTTCTGACCGTCAATTGCGATGTGACCTTCGGAATGCTCTGGCTTGGCCCCCGCATCACGGATTTTCAGGACCAGCACCCGGACATCGAGGTGCGTCTGAATTTGACCGACGACGACCCGGAGTTGACCTTGACCGGCGCCGATATCGCGATCTCTTCGGGCGATGGGCAAGGCCGGGGTCTGCG
>CAIXBE010000121.1 GCA_903917595.1 uncultured Rhodobacterales bacterium | reverse complement strand
TGCGAGGTCGAGTTTCACGTCGATTTCGAATTCCGCAACCTGATCTTGCAGCGCATCATCGGTGTCGTCTTCAACGAGGCGATGCACCGCATCGTCCGCGCCTTTGAATCCCGGGCGGCGCAGCTTTACGGACCTCGCTTGCCGTGAAATCCAGCGACAGCGGCGTAGGGATCGGCATTTGCCTGCGTATAGCTGGCAAACAACCCGCGAGGATCCCATGCGCCTGATTGTCCTTCTCCTGTCTCTTTGCCTGCCCCCGCCCGCCAAGGCCGAGACGGTCCAGCTTGGCGACCGCCATTACGAGATCATGCTGCCCGCCAACCCCAACGGCGCGCCGCTGATCCTTGCGCTGCATGGCGGCGGCGGCAACCCCGACCGGTTCGCCACCGCATCAGGCTTTGGCCGCGCGGCGACGCGGGCGGGCTATGCGGTGGTCTTTCCGGCCGGCAGCGGGCGTCGCGGCGATGCGCTTTTGACCTGGAACGGCGGCTATTGCTGCGGCTACGCCGCGCGCCGGAATGTGGATGATCTGGGATTTCTGGAAAGCGTGATCGCCGATGCCGCCGACCGGTTCGGTGTCGATGGCGACAAGGTTTATCTGACCGGCATGTCGAACGGGTCGATCATGGCCGAGACCTTTGCCGCCCGCAACCCGGACCGGGTGCGCGCGGTGGCCGGGGTTTCTGGGACTATGAACGCGGCGAAAACGGCTGTTGCAGGCAAGGTGCCGGCACTGATCATCCATGGCACTGCTGACGAAATAGTGCCCTATGACGGAGGCAAGGGCGACAGCAGCCTGACCCGCACCAACTTCGCCTCGGTTGCGTCGGTGGTCGATGCGTTTCTTGCCCCCTGGGGCGATGGGCTGACCGTGACCAGCGCCACGATCAACCAGCGCGAGGATGGCACTTCGGTCGTGGTGACCGAGACGCAGAAGGGCGGCGCGGTGGTCTTGCGGCTGATGACGGTCGAGGGTGGCGGGCACCATTGGCCCGGTGGCATCAAGGCGCGGTTGACGGAAGGCAAGACGCAGGAAATCGACGCGAACACAGAAATCCTGCGGTTCTTTGCGATCTACCCCTGATCCTTACGAGGTCAGCTCATAGGCCCGCTCGCCGTGGACCGACAGATCAAGGCCATTGGTCTCGGTCTCAAGATCCACGCGCAGGGGGGTGACCAGCGCCACCAGCTTGACCAGCAGCCAACTGACCGCAACCGTCCACAGGCCGACGACCGCAAGGCCGCCCAGTTGCGCGCCCCAGCTTCCGGCGCCGAAGACCGCGATCATCACTGTGCCAAAAATCCCGCCGACACCGTGAACGGCAAAGACATCCAGCGTGTCGTCGATGCGCACCTTGTTGCGGATGAAGCCGACCGCCTCCTGGCACAAGATCCCTGCGATCCCGCCGATCACCAGTGCCGCCACCGGCCCGACAAATCCGCTGGCCGGCGTGATTGACGCCAGCCCCGCGATGGTGCCGGTCACCAGACCCACCAGCGAGGCGCGGCCGAACTTGATCCGCTCCCACAAGGCCCAGGTCAGGCTTGCCGCCGCTGCCGACAGATGCGTGACCGTGAGGGCCATCGCGGCTGTCCCGTTTGCCGCCAGAGCGGACCCGCCGTTGAAGCCGAACCAGCCGACCCACAGCATTGCCGCGCCGATCATCACCATGCCGGGCTGATGCGGTGGCGTGGTGCGGTGTTTGCGCGGCCCCAAAGCCAGCGCGATGACAAGCGCTGCCAGTCCCGCCGTTTCATGCACGACGATGCCACCGGCAAAATCCCGGACTCCGGTCGCACCGAAAATCCCGCCATCGGCCAGAAACCCGCCGCCCCAGACCCAATGCGCCACCGGAGCATAGACGACCAGCATCCACAGCGCGCTGAAAAACAGGACAAAGCCAAAGCCGATCCGCTCGACATAGGCCCCGACGATCAGGGCCGGGGTGATGATGGCGAAGGTCATCTGGAAGGCAAAGAACAGCACCTCTGGCAGGGTGCCGGTAAGGCTGTCCACCGTGACCCCGGCCAGAAACGCCTTGTCCAGGCCCCCCCAAACCGCATTGCCGCCGCCGAAGGCGATGGAATAGCCAAGGGCAAGCCAAAGGACGCTCATCAGGCAGGCGATGGCAAAGCAATGCATGAAGACCGACAGAACGTTCCGCGCCCGGACCAGACCGCCGTAAAAGAGGGCGAGTCCCGGCAGGGTCATGAACAAGACCAGCGCGGTTGCGGTGATGATGAAGGCGGTGTCGGCTGCGTTCATGGGGTCCCCCTGATGTGGCGTCGGAGGGTGAAAGCGGCATCACGCCGCCCTGAAAAGCGGCAATGTGCTGACGGGTGCCTGAAATTGGGGCAATTCTTGAAATGCCTGAAAATTGGGCGGAAAAGGCGGGTCGATGCCGAGAATCTGATCGTTCTGCGGATCAGCCGATCCTGGCGGCAATCAGCGCCAGGGCATGCTCTGTCGCAGCCTTCCGCACCTTTGCGCGCCCCTGCGTCCCGAACTCGACCGTTTCAGTCCGCGTCGGCTGCCCTTTGCGCGCAATGCCAAAACAGACCCGGCCTTCGGGCTTGAACTCGGACCCGCCCGGCCCGGCGATGCCAGTGACCGACACCGCCAGATCGGCGTGGGACCGGGCCAGCGCGCCGTCGGCCATTTCCTGCGCCACGGGCTCAGAGACCGCGCCATGGGTGGCAAGTGTGGCCTCAAGGACGCCAAGAAGCTCGGCCTTGGCTGCGTTGGAATAGGTGACAAAGCCCCGGTCGAACACGTCCGACGACCCCGCCACATCGGTCAAGGCCACCGCGACCATGCCCCCGGTGCAGCTTTCCGCGGTTGCGATCCGCAGACCCGCCGCCCGCGCCCGGTTCAGGATCACCGAAGGCTCGGTCATGCCATCAGCCCATGGTAAAGTCCGGCCAGCGCCATTGACCCCAGCCCGGCGAATAGCCCGGCCAAAAGGTCATCCAGCATCACCCCCGCCGCATCATGACGCCGGTCAGCGCGGCCGATGATCCAGGGTTTCCAGATGTCGAACAGCCGAAACAGCGCAAAGGGCACCAACCAGCCCGGCCAGGCCCCGGTCAACAGATCGGGTACGCCATGCCACCACAAAGGCAGGACAGTGAAGGAAAGTGCCAGAAGTTGCCCCGCAACCTCATCTATCACCACCTCCGAGGGGTCCTCGCCCCCGGTGGCCCGCAGATAGGGCGGCACCGCCCAGAAGCCCGCAGCCGTCGCCACAACCGCCCCCAAAGGCACCAGCAAGGCCAGGCCCGCCTGATATGCCGCAACCGCCAGCACGACGGCGATGGCACTGGCCCATGTGCCGCTTGCAGGCCGCAGGAACCCCGCGCCGAAGACAGTGGCGATCATGCGGCTCATGCTTTCACCAGCGTTGCGGTGGCGATGGCCGCAATGCCTTCCTCGCGCCCGGTGAAGCCCAGTCGTTCCGACGTGGTGGCCTTGACCGACACCCGGTCGCCGTCCACCCCCATGATCCGTGCCAGTTCTGCCTGCATTTCAAGGGCATATGGCCCGATTTTGGGACGCTCGCAGACCAGCGTCACGTCGCAATTTGACAGTTTGTAGCCCCGTTCCCGGGCCAGCCCTGCGGCATGGGTCAGGAAGATATGGCTGGCAGCACCCTTCCATTGCGGGTCCGAAGGCGGGAAATGCCGCCCGATATCGCCCAGGGCCAAGGCCCCGTAAATCGCATCCGTCAGGGCATGCATGCCGACATCGGCGTCCGAATGGCCCAAAAGCCCGCGCCCGTGTGGCACCTTGACCCCGCACAGCCAGACATGGTCGCCGTCGCAAAAGGCATGCACGTCATAGCCGTTGCCCACCCGCACATCCATGTCGCGCCCCCGCAAGATCGCCTCTCCCTTGGCGAAATCGCCGGGGAAGGTCAGCTTCAGATTTTCCTCGTCGCCCTCGACGATCATCACGTCAAGCCCCGCATCCCGCGCGACCTGCACATCATCCAGCGCGCCACCGGGATGCGCCAGATGGGCGGCCAGAATCGCGTCAAGCCGGAAACCCTGCGGCGTCTGCGCCCGGTAAAGCCCGGCGCGGTCCAGCGTTCCGGCAACAAGCCCATCCGCGCCACGCCACAGGGCATCGGTCACCGCCAACGCCGGGGCCGCTGCGGCATGGGTCTGCAGCGCCGCCAGCATCCGGTCGATCAGCCCCCGCGACACCAAAGGCCGTGCGCCGTCATGGATCAGGACATGGGTAACGCCGGTCCCCTGCAGCGCCTGCAGTCCGGCCAGAACCGACGCATCCCGTGTGGCCCCGCCTATAACCAGCGGCACCCCCAGCGCCTCGGCCCTTACCCTGTCGTCAGGATGGATCACCAGCAGCACCTGCATCCCCGCAAAGGCCGAAAGCGTATGGGCCAGCACCGGCTTGCCCGCCAGCATCTGCCATTGCTTGGGGCTCTCGCCGCCCGCGCGGCTGCCGCGACCTGCGGCGACGATGATGACGGCTATGCGCATTCTGGCTCCCTTGGGCCTATCCCTAATCCAGCCCGACCTGCATGACAATCAGGCGAAGCAGCGGGGCTTTGCCGTCACAAATGCACAAAATTTGTGCATTGCATGTTTTTCAGTCATTATTGCGCCGCGCCCGCTTGGGGTTTCTGTCCCGGGCGCGCTACCTGAGGCTTCATTGTACAAGGACAAGGCTTTGCCCCTCACTCTCGGCCCGATGACGATTGACCCGCCCGTGTTTCTGGCCCCCTTGGCCGGAATCACCGACCTGCCGTTTCGCCGGCTGGTCGCGCGCTTTGGTGCGGGTCTGGTAGTCAGCGAGATGGTTGCCAGCGAAGAGGTGGTCCGCGCAAGGCCAGAAGCCCGCGCAAGGGCCGAACTGGGCTTTGGCGAACAGGCGACTGCCGTGCAGCTTGCCGGGCGCGATCCGCACTGGATGGCTGAAGGCGCGAAGTTCGTCGAAGGGCAGGGCGCGCGGGTGATCGACATCAACATGGGTTGTCCGTCCAAGCGGGTCACCACGGGCCTGTGCGGCTCGGCCCTGTTGCGCGACCTTGATCTGGCGCTGACTTTGATCGAGGCGGTGGTCAAGGCGGTCAAGGTGCCGGTGACGCTGAAAACCCGGCTGGGTTGGGATGATACGCTGTATAACGCCCCGGATCTGGCCAAACGCGCCGAAGCTGCGGGCGTCCAGATGATCACCATCCACGGCCGCACCCGCTGTCAGTTCTACAAGGGTCGGGCCAACTGGGCCGCCATCGGCGCGGTCAAGGACGCCGTGCGCATCCCGGTGATCGCAAACGGCGACATCATTGACAGCGCAACCGCGCGTGAGGCGTTGCGCCAGTCCGGCGCGGACGGCGTGATGATCGGGCGCGGCGCGCAAGGGGCCCCCTGGCGGCTGGCCGAGGTCGCGCATGATCTTTACGGCACACCCACGCCGCAGGTTCCGCAAGGCGGCCGCCTTGGCCGGATGATCCTTGACCATTACGACGACATGCTGACCTTTTACGGCCGCGACCTTGGCCTGCGCATGGCAAGGAAACACCTGGGCTGGTATCTGGACGAGGCCGGTCTGCCCCACGCGCGTGAGGCTATCCTGACCGCGACCGACCCTGCACAGGTGATCCAGCTTCTGGAACTTGCATTCGCCGAACTGGAGCTTGCCGCGTGATGCCTTACCGCGCCCCCTATCCGGTGCCCGGCGTCATCTGGGCGTCGCTGCCATTCCCGACGCTGCTGATCGACCCTGCCGCCCGTATCCTTGAGGCGAACCCGGCAGCTGAGACTTTCTTGAACATGTCGGCCAAGGCATTGCGCGGCCAGCGCGCTTTCGACCGGCTGTCAATTGACGCCCCGATGCAGGACGCGCTGGCCCGCGCCCGCGCCAACCAGTCGCCGCTGAACATCAACGATGTCGAGGTGACCAGCGGTGACCGCGCGCCGGTGCAATGCACGGTGCATTTGGCACCCATGCACGACAACCCCGACGTGGTCATGCTGATCCTGTCGCCGCGAGAGCTTGCTGACCGGCTGGGTCGGTCGATGGGCGCTAAATCTGCCGCACGATCCGCCATCGGCATGGCCGAAATGCTGGCGCATGAGATCAAGAACCCGCTGGCAGGCATATCAGGTGCGGCACAGCTTCTGGCGATGAACCTTCCCCCTGAAGATCAGGAAATGACCGACCTGATCGTCGAGGAAACCCGCCGCATCGTCAAACTCTTGGAGCAGGTCGAACAGTTCGGCAACCTGCGCCCGCCAGACCGCAGGCCGGTCAACATCCACGATGCGCTGGACCGGGCCCGGCGCTCGGCACTGGTGGGGTTTGCCGCGCACATGACGATTGCGGAGGATTATGACCCCTCGCTGCCGCCGACCTTCGCCGACAACGACCAGTTGATGCAGGTGTTCCTGAACCTGATAAAGAACGCCGCCGAAGCGAACCCCAAGGGCGGCACGATCCGTCTGCACACGTTTTACGACCTGTCGCTGCGCGTCCGGCGCAAGGACGGGGTTTCCGCCGCCTTGCCGCTGCAGGTCGAGATCATCGATGATGGCCCCGGCATAAAGCCCGAAATTGCCGCCAACATCTTTGAACCCTTCGTCTCGGGACGCGAAAACGGCACCGGGCTGGGGCTGGCGCTGGTCTCGAAGATCATCTCGGACCACGAAGGCTGGATTTCGGTCGAAAGCACACCGGGGCGCACTGTGTTCCGAGTGTCCTTGCCAATGGCCCCCCGCGAAAAGAAAGAGGCACCCTGATGGATGGCACAGTTCTGGTCGCCGATGACGACCGCACGATCCGCACGGTCCTGACCCAGGCCCTGACCCGGGCGGGCTGCAAGGTGCATGCGACCTCAAGCCTCATGACGCTGATGCGCTGGGTCGAAGAGGGCAAGGGCGATCTGGTGATCAGTGACGTGATCATGCCGGACGGCAACGGGTTGGACGCGCTGCCCCGGATTTCGCGGATGCGTCCCGGCCTGCCTGTGATCGTGATTTCGGCGCAAAACACTATCATGACCGCTATTCAGGCCGCCGAAGCGGATGCCTTTGACTATCTGCCGAAACCCTTTGACCTGCCTGATCTGATGAAACGGTCGGCCAAGGCTCTGGAACAGCGCCGCCGCCTGCCGCAACCAAGCCCCGCCCCGCGTGAGGCTGCCGATGATCTGCCGCTGGTCGGCCGCACCCCGGCGATGCAGGCCTTGTACCGGTTGGTGGCGCGGGTGATGAACAGCGACCTTGCGGTGCTGATCTCGGGTGAAAGCGGCACTGGCAAGTCCTTGATCGCCCGCGCGGTACATGACTTTTCCGACCGGCGCACCCAGCCATTCGTCGTGGCGCAGGCGGGTGATCTGCAAGGGATCGACGGTCCTGCCACGCTTTTGGCCAAGGCGCGCGGCGGGTCGGTGGTCTTTGACGAGGTCGCCGATTATTCCGAAGACACCCAAGCCCGGGTGGTGCGCCTGCTGGACCTGATGGGTGATAATGCCCCACGGGTGATGGCGACCACGCAGACCGACCTTGCCGCGCGGATGGAGGCGGGCCAGTTCCGTCAGGACCTGTATTACCGGTTGGGCGGCGTGTCGGTCCACGTCCCCGCCCTGCGCGACCGGGTCGAGGATATCCCGCTTTTGGCCGAACATTTCATGGCGAGGGGCGAGCGTGACCTTGGCACCTTGCGCCGGCTGTCCGCCGATGCGGCCGAACGGATGCGCAACTATCCATGGCCCGGCAACGTCCGGCAACTGGAAAACGCCATCCGTCGACTGCTGGTCACCTCGACCGAAACCGAGATTACCCGCGCCGAGGTCGAACAGGTCCTTGGACCGCAAACCGGCCCCGAGCCCCGCGCCGGTGCCTTTGACGGCGAAAAGCTGTCGGCTTCGGTCGCGCGGCACCTGAAACGCTACTTCGATCTGCACGGCGGGCAACTGCCGCCCCCCGGAGTCTACCAGCGTATCCTGCGCGAGGTCGAGATGCCGCTGATCGAGATTGCTCTGGATGCCACCGCCGGAAATCAGGCCAAATGCGCCGATCTTCTGGGGATCAACCGCAACACATTGCGCAAGAAGATCACCGATCTGGACATTCGCGTCAGCCGTCGCCGGAAATTGATGTAAAACCGCCACAGGACTTGTGTCTTTTCAGTTTCACCTGTGGCTACATCAAGATATGGTAGGGAAGGGTGGATAGACCCCCGGCAAGGGTGCGGATCAGGTTGGATCGAGCGGTTCACAAGGACATATGGGCACGGCTGTCGCAGCTGCACCGGCAACGCCAGGTGCAGACCTCGGTGACTCTGGGGCTGGTGTTTCTTGGTCCGGTGCTTGCGGTCGCGACCTTTCTGGCGATGGGCGTCTTCAATCAGGGCGCCGCCTCGCCGACGCTGCGGCTGATCCTTTTGTCCGACATCATCTATGTCATGGTCATCGCGGCATTGGTGCTGGCGCGGGTGCTGCGGCTGTTGTCGGACCGCCGCTCGCGTTCCGCTGGGTCGCGGTTGCACATGCGGCTGTCGGGCGTCTTCATGCTGATCGCGCTGGTGCCGACAGTGCTGGTTGCGGTTTTTGCCGTCCTGTCCATCAACATCGGGCTTGAGGGCTGGTTTTCCGATCGGGTCCGGTCGGTCGTCGGGTCGTCGCTGTCCGCCGCGCAGGCCTATGAAGCGGTGCAGAATGACGATCTTGCCGCCGACATCACCACGCTTGCTGGCTACCTGAACGACGCCAAACGTCAGTCGGCCTTCATTCGCGATGACCAGTTGCGCCCGCTGTTGTCGCAGGCGCAGGCCGTGATCCAGCGCGGGTTGAAAGAGGCCTATCTGGTTGACGGCACCGGCACGCTGAAAACGCGGGGCGAAAAGTCCTATCTTTTCGATTTCGAACCCCTGACCGAAGAACACCTTCGCGTCGCGCGTCAGGGCAATACCGTCCTGATCCCCGACTGGTCGAACAACGAATACCGCGCGCTGATTTTTCTGGACGCCTATGTCGACCGCTATTTGTATGTCACGCGCGAAGTCGACGGCTCGATCCTGGCGCTTTTGGATGAAACCCAGGAAACCGTGCAGCTTTACAATCAGTTGGAAAGCGAACGGGGCCGCCTTCTGTTCAACTTCGGTCTGATCTACCTGGGTTTTGCCCTGATCCTGATCCTTGCCGCCGTCTGGCTGGGCCTGTGGTTCGCCGAACGCCTGTCGCGGCCGGTGGGTCGGCTGGCGGGGGCTGCTGAGCGGGTCGGTGGCGGCGATCTGGACGTGCAGGTGACGGAAGAGGACGGCGATGACGAAATCGCCTCGCTGGGGCGGCTGTTCAACCAGATGACCCGGCAGCTGAAAGGCCAGCGTGAGGCGTTGGTCGATGGCCACCGCCAGACCGAACGCCGCCGCCGTCTGTTCGATTCGGTATTGTCGAACGTCACCGCCGGCGTCATCGGTCTGGACGGCGACGGCGACATCGACTTTGTGAACCGCGCCGCCGAACGGCTCTTGGACCTGTCGGACGGCCAGTCGGACATGCCCATTGCCACCGCGGTCCCCGAATTTGCCGCCCTGTTCGACCGGCTGCGCGATGGTGCCGGGACGGCGGTTCAGGAAGAACTGCGCCTGACCCGCAAGGGCAAGCAGGAAAGCCTCTTGGTGCGGATGAGCGTGCGGCGCAGCGATCAGGGCGGGCTGGAAGGCTATGTCGTGGCCTTTGACGACGTGACCGACCTTGTGTCCGCGCAACGGATGGCCGCCTGGGGCGATGTCGCCCGCCGCATCGCGCATGAGATCAAGAACCCGCTGACCCCGATCCAGCTTTCCGCCGAACGGATCAAGCGCAAGTTTGCAACTCAGGTCCGTGACCATGAGGACCTTGAACAGTACACCGATGTCATCATCCGCCAGACCAACGACCTGCGCCGGATCGTCGACGAATTCTCCAAATTCGCGCGGATGCCGGAACCCGACCGGCGCGACTGCGACCTTGCGGCGCTGTTGAAAGGCGCGGTCCTGTTGCAGGAAAACGGCCAGCCGGGCGTGCGGTTCATCAAGGACATCCCGGCCAAGCCGCTGACGCTGGAACTGGACGCGACCATGATCGGGCAGGCGTTCACAAACCTGATCAAGAACGCCGGCGAGGCTATCGAGACCTATCAGGAAAAGTCGAACCCCTCCGGATTCTCTCCCGAAATTCATGTCAGCCTTGCCGCCGATGACGCCGAAGTCGTGATCCGCATTGCCGACAACGGCACCGGCCTGCCCCCCGACCGCGCGCGGCTGTTTGAACCTTACGTCACCACCCGCGACAAGGGCACCGGGCTTGGCCTGCCCATCGTCAAGAAAATCATCGAGGAACATGGCGGCACACTTGCCCTCCTTGATGCGCCAGTCTTTGACGGCAACGACCACCCCGGCGCGCTGGCCGAAATCCGTCTGCCCCGCGCCGCCCGCCGCAAACCCCGAACCCATATCCCGCAGATCGCCGCAGCCCCGGGACAGGAGACCGCGACATGAGCATTCTGATCGTCGACGATGAACAGGACATTCGCGAACTTGTCGGCGACATCCTGCGGGATGAGGGCTACGGCGTGCGCCTTGCGGCCAATGCCGACGACTGCATGGCCGCGATCAACGTTGAACCTCCGGCGCTGATGATTCTGGATATCTGGCTGAAAGACAGCCGGATGGACGGAATCGACATCCTGAAAGCGGTCAAGCGTGACAATCCCGACATTCCGGTTGTTATCATCTCGGGTCATGGCAACATCGAAATCGCCGTCGCCGCGATCAAGCAGGGGGCCTATGACTTCATCGAAAAGCCCTTCAACATCGACCAGTTGATGGTCGTCGTGGCCCGTGCGATGGAAGCCAGCCGCCTGCGCCGCGAAAATCAGGAGCTTCGCAACCGCGATGTGTCCTCGTCAAACATGATCGGGTCCTCGCCTGCGTTCCGGGCGCTGAAGGCCAGTCTGGACAAGGTCACCAAAACCAACGCCCGCGTGATGCTGGAGGGCGAGCCGGG
>CAIXBE010000120.1 GCA_903917595.1 uncultured Rhodobacterales bacterium | reverse complement strand
CGGGGCCAATCTGGAATGTGCGGTCGAGATCATGTCTGAACAGGTTGCCAAAGATGGCATGGTTGCGGGCAACGGCAGCCTTGGCATTGGCCGCGACTGGGCACCTTTGCGCAACACAGAAAAGCGCGCCGACATGGCCGCGTGGACCAGCGCCCAGCCCTATTGCCAGGCCGGGTAAGGGCCCGGGTAAGGCCGGTCGGATTTCCGCCTAGCCCCCCCCCTTTTTGCCTATCCAGCTGCCAGCATCCGTTCGACCATCTCGCGCAGATCGCCGCTTAGGCCTTCGGTCGCCAGCACCCTTTGCAGTTCGGCCTTCGCCTTCCTGCGCCGCGCGGCGTCATAGCGTGGCCAGGTCTCGAAGGCGGTCGACACCCGCGAGGCGGTCTGCGGGTTCAGTACGTCCATCCGGATCAGCCAGTCGGCCACCAGCCGGTAGCCCGCGCCGGAAAGGTGGTGGAAGCCCGCGTGGTTGGCCGACAGCGCCCCGATGACCGACCGGAACCGGTTGGGGTTCTTCCAGTCAAAGCCGGGGTGGTCGGTCAGCCGCGCGGTCACCGCCGCCGCCTCGTCCGGGCGGGCATGGGCGATCTGCAGCGCAAACCACTTGTCCATGACATTGCGGTCCTGCCCCCAGCGCCCTGCAAAGCCCATCAGTTCAACCCGGCCTTCGCCGATGTCCAGAAGTGCGGACAAGGCACCAACCTCCTCGGTCATGCTTGCGGCCTTTACATAGGCCGTCGCCGCCAGCTTGCCACCATCGCGCCGTGTCAGCAGCATCAGCGCCGCCAACCGCAGCGCCCGGCGGCCCGCCTGATCGGCCGAGGGCGAGAACGGCTGGCCATCGTCAAGACTGAGGTAAAGCCGGGGCAGACCGTCGCCAAGGCGCACCGCCAGCGCCCCCGCCATTTCGCGCCGGGCGGCGTGGATCTTGGCCGGATCGGGCACCCGGCCCCGCGCATGAACGGTCTGGGCCATGTCGTCTTCACCCGGCAGCCGCAAGCACAGCGCCCGGAAGGCCGGGTCCAGACTGTCGTCAAAGGTCACCGCGACCACCGCCTCCAGCCAGTCGGAGCTGACCGGGGTGCCGTGCACCGCCATGTCGGCCAGCACGTCCTTGGCCAGCGCGCGGCCAGCCTCCCATTTGTTGAAGGGATCGGTGTCATGCGCCAGAAGAAAGGCCCGTTCGGCTGCCGGGACCTTGCGGTCCAGCACCACGGGGGCGGAAAAGCCGCGCAGGATCGACGGGACGGGCCGGGTGGCCAGCCCTTCAAAGCGGAAACTTTGCCGCGCCTTGGTCATTTCCAGCATGATGGTCGGCACCACCTCGTCCCCGTTGGGGTTCAGAAGACCGACGTTGATCGGGATCACTTTCGGCAGCTTTTTCGGCTGGCCGGGGGTGGCCGGGTTCGATTGCGCAAAAGTCAGAGTATAGACGCCGTCGGTCCAGTCATCCGACACCGACAAGCGTGGGGTGCCCGCTTCGGAATACCAGCGCTTGAACTGCGACAGATCGCGGCCCGTGGCATCCTCGAACACCTTCAGCCAGTCCTCGATCGTGGCAGCCTCGCCATCGTGGCGGTCGAAATACAGGTCCAGCGCGCGTTTATAGCCCGCATCACCGACCAACGTTTTCAGCATGCCGATGACCTCGGCCCCTTTTTCATAGACCGTGGCGGTGTAGAAATTGTTGATCTCGACAAAGCTTTCGGGCCGCACGGCATGCGCCAGTGGCCCCGCATCCTCGCGGAACTGGCGGGCGCGCAGCATCAGCACGTCTTCGATCCGCTTGACCGCATGCGACCGCATGTCGCCGGAAAACTGCTGGTCGCGAAAGACGGTCAGCCCCTCTTTCAGGCACAGCTGAAACCAGTCGCGGCAGGTGATGCGGTTGCCGGTCCAGTTGTGGAAATACTCATGCGCGATGATCGCTTCGATCCGGCCATAGTCGTCGTCGGTAGCGGTTTCAGGGGATGCCAGAACATAGCGCGAGTTGAAGATGTTCAGCCCCTTGTTCTCCATCGCGCCCATGTTGAAATCATCGACCGCGACGATGTTGAACACGTCCAGATCGTATTCGCGGCCATAGGCGGTCTCGTCCCAGCGCATTGACCGGATCAGGCTGTCCATCGCATAGGCGCAGCGGTCCTCGTCCCCGGCGCGCACCCATATGTTCAGATCGACCTTGCGGCCCGAGGCGGTGGTGAACTTGGCCGAATGCGCCCTAAGGTCACCCGCGACCAGCGCGAACAGATAGGCGGGCTTGGGCCAGGGATCGTCCCATTCAGCAAAGCCCTTGCCTTGCGCGCCGGGATTGCCGTTCGACAGCAGGACCGGCAGATCCGATTCCACCCGCACCTTGAAGCGCGCCATCACATCGGGCCGGTCGGGGTAATAGGTGATCTTGCGGAACCCTTCCGCCTCGCATTGCGTGCAATACATGCCGCGCGACATGTAAAGCCCCTCCAGCGCGGTGTTGGCGGCGGGGTTGATCTCGACCTCCGTCTCCAGCGTGAAGGGACCCGAGGGCAAGGTCTTGGCCGGGATCGTCAGGCCTTTCGGCCCCGGTTTCACAGTGATCGGCGTGCCGTCCAGCAGGCACGAGGTCAAAGCCAAACCCTCGCCGTCCAGATGCAGCGCATGCTTGCCGGGGCGGGCCGGGTTCGGGCGGAACCGCAGCTTTGCTACAACCCGGGTCGCTGTGGGGGACAGGCGGAAGGTCAGCTCCACCCCGTCCAGAAGATGGGTAAAGGGCTGATAATCGGCAAGACTGACGGTGGTCTGGGCAGCGGTCATGCGAAACCTCACTTTGGGATGAAGCTAAGGCCTTGTGCGGCAAGCGCAAGGGACCCCGTACCAGTATGGGCGCTGTCATTTCGGGCTTTACGAATCCGCCGGATAAACTACATCCTTGTTCCATGAATGTTCTCATTTGGCTTAAGCGCGATCTGCGCATCCATGACCACCCGGCGCTGACCTTTGCGGCGGGGCTTGGTGCGGTTTTGCCAGTCCATATCGTCGAGCCGGGGCTTTGGTCGTTGCCGGATGCGTCGGCGCGGCAGTGGGAGTTTGTGGCCGAAAGCCTTGCCGACCTGCGCGTGGCACTTCGCGAAATGGGCGCGCCCTTGGTGGTGCGGGTCGGCGACGCGGTCGAGGTTCTGGCGCGCCTTTGCCGTCAGCACGGCATCGGCCAGATAATCAGCCATGAAGAAACCGGCAATCTGCGGACCTTTGCCCGTGACCGCGCGGTCGCGGCCTGGGCACGACAGGCCGGGATTGTCTGGACCGAACTGCCGCAAAGCGGCGTGGTCCGCCGACTTGCCAACCGCGACGGCTGGGCACCGCAGCGCAACGCTTTCATGGTGGCGGCAGTCCTGCCCCCCCCGCCCTTTTCCGCCGTGCCGGGGGTGGAACCCGGCCAGATCCCCACTGCGCGCGCGTTAAAACTGCCTGCCGACCCCTGCCCGCATCGCCAGCACGGCGGACGCGCCCGGGGCCTTGACCTGCTGGACAGTTTTCTGACCCGCCGGGGAGAGCCTTACCGGACCGCGATGTCCTCACCCTTGACCGGCGAACGGGCCTGCTCGCGCCTCTCGCCGCATCTGGCCTGGGGGACGCTTTCCGTGCGTGAGGTGGTCGCGGCCACCACAGCCCGGGCTGCCGAACGCCCCGGCGGGCACTGGGGCGGCGCGCTGGCCAGCTTTCAGTCGCGTCTGGCCTGGCGCGATCACTTTATCCAGAAGCTGGAGGATCAGCCCGCGATCGAGACCACCGATCTGCACCCCGCCGCGACCCTGCGCCCACGGCAAACCGACGCGGCACGCCTGCAAGCTTGGGCTGCTGGCGAGACCGGCCTGCCGTTTCTGGACGCCTGCCAGCGCTATCTGCGGGCCACCGGCTGGCTGAATTTCCGGATGCGGGCGATGGTGATATCGGTCGCATCCTATCATTTGTGGCTGGACTGGCGGGAAACCGGGGCGCAGCTGGCCCGGATGTTCACCGACTATGAACCCGGCATCCACTGGCCGCAGGTGCAGATGCAGTCCGGCACCACCGGGATCAACACACCGCGCATCTACAACCCGGTGAAACAGGGCCATGATCAGGACCCTGATGGCGCCTTCATCCGCACCTGGCTGCCGGAACTGGCTGCGGTGCCCGATGCCTTTGTCCATGAGCCGTGGAAATGGCCCGGAGCGCAAAGCCTGTTGGACCACCGTTACCCCGCCCCCATCGTCGATGTTACCCTCGCCGCCCGCGCCGCGCGAGAGGCGGTCTGGACCGCGCGCCAACGCCCCGGCTTTGCCGAGACGACGACCGGGATCGTCCAGCGCCACGCCAGCCGCGCCGCCCCCCGCATCCGCCGCACCGCACGCCGCCCGATGGCGGATGCGCAACTGACGCTGGACCTGTGAGTGCCGCGCGGGGTCAGGAAATCCGATCTGCCGGAAAAGACCTGCCTGACCTGCGGCAAGCGCTTTGTCTGGCGCAAGAAGTGGGAAAGGGTCTGGGACGAGGTGAAATACTGTTCCGACCGATGCCGGATGAACCGCCCCCCCATTTTCCGTAGGCAAATCGGATCGGAGCCTTTGAAGGCCCCAAACCGGAATTTTACCTGAAGATTCAGCCCTAATCCGACCCGACAAACCGCGCCAGTTTGCCCAGGGTCTGCAAGCCCAGCTTGACCGCGCCGAAACCAACCGCGTTGCGGTATTCTTCCACCGTTGCCATGACCATGCCCAGCGTGACCCGCGTCCCGCCCCCCTCGGCGGCAAAGCTTACCCAAGCATCGGCGTGCTTGGGTCCGTTCTCGCCCGCGTGGAGGGCATAGTCGATGCAGGCCTCGAGGATGACCCGGGAATAGCGGTGGTGGTTGGGAAACACCGTCCCGTCCGGGCCGATCATGTCGAAGACCCATTCGCCCCCCGCGCCAAGGTTGATCCGGCTGGTCTTGCAGGAAAACCCGTCCGGTCCCCACCATTTCGGCAGGGTCTCGGCGTCAATCCAGGCCCCCCAGACGACCGAGACCGGTGCCTTGATCACCCGCTCCAGCACCATGGTCCGTTCGGCCACACCGGCAAGATTGTTGAGGCCGCCGTTGAAGCCATGTTCATAGCCGCTGGCCATGTCCTGCGCGAGTGACGACAACTGAACCGTCACGGTGATGCTGCTGCCCGTTGGTGTTTCGGCAAAACTGGCGGTGACCAGAGCGGCAGAGTCGATGACGCCTTCGCTGGACACCACTTCATGGTTGACGCTGACTTTGCCCGGCTGCAATTCCAGCCAGCCGCAGGCGACATGGACATCAGGATAGCCCTGAACCCGGCAGATCGACACTTCGCGCCCGCCGATGCGGCTGTCCGCCTCGATATACTCGACGGTAACTCCCGGTGCGGGCGGCGACCAGACCGCCCTGGCAGCAGGGGCGGTCCAAGCCTGCCACAAGGTTGCCACCGGGGCGGCGACGTCGCGCGAGAAACTGAGCGTTGCAAAGCGACCGGTAGTCATTTCAACCCCTGCGCATATTCCTCAAGCTGGGTCACCACCGTGCCCCAGCCGTCATAAAAGCCCATGTCCTTGTGCGCCTTGGCGGTGTCGGCGTTGCGGTGCCGGGCGATGGCGGTGTATTTGGTGCGGCCGCCTCCAAGATCTTCAAAGGTCAGGATCGCAGTCATGAAGGGTTCAGGCGCAGGCTTCCACCCAACGGTGTAAGCATCTGTGAACACGAGCTTTTCGTTCGGAACCACCTCAAGGTACACGCCGTTGTTCTGCATCTCGTTGCCCTCGACCTCGAAGGTGGTGTTGCATTTGCCGCCGACCCGCACGTCAAGCTCGCAGGCCGTCACCTTGTGTGGTTTGGGGACGAACCAGTGGATCAGGTGTTCCGGCGTGGTCCAGCATTTATAAAGGATTTCGCGCGGGGCGTTGACCTCGCGGGTCAGGACAAGGTCAAGATCGGGGTCAAGGTCAGGGGTCATTTCTCGCGTTCCTTCATCAGCGTCATTACATAATCGTCCAGCCGGTCAAGCTGGCCTTCCCAGGTCTTGCGCTGCCCCTCCAGCCAGTCGCGCATCGGGGCCAAAGCCTCGGGCTGCAGCGCACAGGACCGCACCCGGCCGTCCTTGGCGCTGGTCACCAGACCCGCCGCCTCCAGCACCGACAGATGCCGCAGGACCGTGGGCAGGCGCAGACCGCTGGGACCCGCCAGCTCCGAGACTGCCGCATGGCCACGCGCTAACCGCGCCAGCATCATCCGCCGCGTGGGATCGGCGAGCGCGTGGAAAAGGTCGTCAAGGTGGGGGTCATGCTTAGCCATATGGCTAACTAACAGATTTCAGTGGCGAGTCGCAAGAAATAGTTAGCCAACTTGCAAACAATTCCGGCTTTCAGGCCATTGCCAACGGTGTTTCCGCGCCAGTGAGAAAATCCTGCATCGCCCTTGCTTGCCGATCCGGCGCGACCCGGCCTAATGTGTGCCAAAGCATACAACCGGCCCGGGCGGCCCCCGAAAGGACATGTTATGACCAAGCGCACAGAACGGGCCGGACTGCAGGTGGCGGACGAACTTGCCCGCTTCATCGAAGATGACGCGCTGCCCGGCACGGGCATCAGCCCCGCCGTTTTCTGGAACGGGTTCGCGGGCCTGTTGCAGGACTTCGCGCCCCAGAACCGCGCGCTGCTGGCCAAACGCGAGGATCTGCAGGCAAAGGTCGACGCCTGGCACATCGCCCGGCGCGGCCAGCCGCATGACCATGCCGCCTACAAGGCCTATCTGGCCGAGATCGGCTACCTCTTGCCCGACGGCCCCGCCTTCACCATCGAGACCACCAATGTCGACCCCGAAATCGCCCTGATCCCCGGCCCGCAACTGGTGGTGCCGGTGACCAACGCCCGCTACGCCCTGAACGCCGCGAATGCGCGCTGGGGCAGCCTTTACGACTGTCTTTACGGCACCGATGCGATGGGCTCCCTACCCCCACCCGGCGGGTATGAGCGTGGTCGCGGCGCGCGGGTGGTTGCCCGGGCGCGGGTGTTTCTGGACGAGGCGTTTCCGATTGCCGGCGCCAGCCATGCCGATGTCAGCCGCTATGTCGTCAAGGACGGCGCGCTGCTGGTCGACGATCTGCCGCTGGTGCAGCCGGCGAAATTCGTCGGCTACCGGGGCAACCCGAAGGCCCCCGATGCGGTGCTGCTTTGCAACAATGGCCTGCATGTTGAACTGGTCTTTGACCGGGCGCATTTCATCGGCAGCCGCGATCAGGCCTTGCTGGCCGACGTGCAGATGGAATCTGCTCTGACCGCGATCATGGACTGCGAGGATTCGGTCGCCTGCGTCGATGCCGAAGACAAGGTCGGCGCCTATCGCAACTGGCTGGGGTTGATGCAGGGCACTCTGGCGGAAGCTTTCACCAAAGGTGGCCGCACGGTCGAGCGGCGGCTGGCGGCGGATCGGGAATATCTTGACCCCGCTGGCACCCCCTCTGCGATCAAAGGCCGCGCGTTGATGTGGATCCGCAATGTGGGCCACCTCATGACCAACCCCGCGATCCTGCTGCCGGACGGGTCCGAAGTGTCCGAAGGCCTGATGGATGCGATGATCACCGTGACCCTTGCACTGCATGACCTGAAGAAGACCAGCGGGTTGCGGAACTCGGTTCTGGGATCGGTCTATGTGGTCAAACCCAAGATGCACGGGCCGGAGGAAGTGGCTTTTGCCGACGCGGTGATGGCGCGGGTGGAAAGCGTGCTGGGACTGCCTGCGGCGACGGTTAAGCTGGGGATCATGGACGAGGAGCGGCGGACAAGCGTCAACCTCAAGGAATGCATCCGGGCGGCGAAAACCCGGGTCGCGTTCATCAACACCGGCTTTCTGGACCGCACCGGCGACGAGATCCACACCAGCATGGAAGCGGGACCGTTCAGCCGAAAGGATTTCATCAAGCGCAAGGCCTGGATCACGGCCTACGAGGCGCTGAACGTCGATATCGGCCTGGAATGCGGCCTTTCCGGCAAGGCACAGATCGGCAAGGGGATGTGGGCGATGCCCGACCTCATGGCGGCAATGCTGGACGAAAAGATCGCCCATCCCCGCGCCGGGGCCAACACCGCCTGGGTGCCGTCGCCGACTGCCGCGACCCTGCATGCGCTGCACTATCACAAGGTCGATGTCTTCGCCGTGCAGGCGCGGCTGGCCAAGGGGGGAAGGCGGGCGCATGTCGACGGCATCCTGGATATCCCCCGCGCCAGCTTTCAGGCCTGGAGCCGGGCGCAGGTCCTGCGTGAGGTGGAAAACAACGCGCAGGGAATCCTTGGCTATGTGGTCCGCTGGATCGATCAGGGGGTCGGCTGTTCCAAGGTGCCGGATGTGAACGATGTCGGGCTGATGGAGGACCGCGCGACCTGCCGGATTTCGGCCCAGCATATCGCGAACTGGCTGCATCATGGGGTGGTCTCATCTGATGAGGTGACCGAGGCGATGAAGAAGATGGCCGCTGTCGTGGACCGCCAGAACGAGGGCGATCCCTTGTACCGGCCCATGGCCCCCGGCTTTCAGGGCGCGGCGTTTCAGGCGGCGGTGGAGCTGGTCTTCAAGGGGCGGGAGCAGCCTTCGGGGTATACGGAACCCCTGCTGCACGCCTGGCGGCTGCGGGTCAAGGCGGGGTAGTGTCCACAGTGGACAGGGTGGAGTCCGCGATGGTTATCAATGGGTTGGGTGTGGGCGTTAAGGTCGCGTTAACCTATGCCCGCGACTTGGTTGGGGCGGCTTTCAGATTGAGCGCCTGACGGCGCGAAGACTTTTTGTCTCGCCACTGGCGCGTCGCGCCAACCGGCTCGGACGGCGGGGGCGCTCCGCCCCCCACACCCCCAGGAGATATTTTTCGAAGGGAAGTGGATCGGAGGAGTAGCGTGCCGGATGGCGCGAGCCCAGGCCGGCGGGCCGGAAGGCACACCCGGCGCGATGCGGCGGTGCGGGGCTTTTGGCACCGTGGGAGGTCAAGGTTGACTGGGGTGTGACACCACACGGTTGCATGGACTGTCAGCCCCCGGTTGACCTGACCCAAGATGCGAAAACTGGAACAATTTGAACGGGTCAGGTCAGGCGGGACTAAGGCAGCCCCACTTTTTTGGTTCACGCTTCCGGATTGACCCCATCTTCCAGAAGCCCTTCAGGGAATTCCAAGACGATCGGCGCGCCCATCGCCACGTTCACGCAGAGGACCTTTTCGTCTCCTGCCGTCTCATTGCGCTGGAAGTGACCGTCGATCACTTCCAGGTGGTAGTAGAGGGTGGCGGTCCCGCAGGCGAAAATCGTGGTTTCAAATGCCTGCGGGATCGGGGTTCGATCGTCGACGCTGGGGAACGCCAGCATCATCTCTCTGCCACCACACCCATGCGCGGCGGCCCCTGCAGAGCGGCCGACCACGACCCGCTGCAAGCCAGGACAGGTGATCCGGTGTGCAGATCTCGACAAAAGCCGGGCCGTCGCTTATATTACTTGGACGCATCAAGAGAGGACGCTGTCCTCACCAACCTGCCAAACCCGGCAAGGTGGTCGCCCGCAAGGGGATGTGGCCGCACCGGCAACAAAGGGGTTGGCTTCATCTTTCGGCGATCATCTTCGGCCTCTTAATGAGAGAGAACGAGATGAACAGACGTGAATTTCTGGCCGCTTCCACCGCCATGGCGGCCCTTGCTTCGCTAAAGCCCGCCAAGGCCTTTGCGCCCGAACCGCTGCGCGCCCTGCCCCGGTTGCGCCGGGTTCATGCCCGCGAGGAAAAGAGCGGCTCATGGCTTTTCTACAGCGACGCGCCCGAGATGCCGCGCAAGGTGATCCGCTTCAAGGTCATCGAGCGGGTGTTCGGCAGCGGGACCTATGCAACGCTTTCCCAACCCGATCACTGGCGCATGATCGACGAGGGCTGGTTTGCGGGGGCCGACCTGCACCGGCCGATCCCGGTCTGTGACCCGACCTGGGAAACCTGGCGTGCCTTCTATCACCCGGTCGTCGAAGCCCATGACCTGCTTAGCGACGCTCTGGGTTACGGTCTTTGGTCACGGCCCTGGTTGGCGCCGCCGCTCCGGAACGGTCTGCAACTGGCAGAACACCCGTCGACTCCTCGCTATGCGACTGCCCGGGTGTGGTCGTCGTTTCAGCTTGTCCAGGTGGCCGACGATGTGTCCCGGGCGAGGTGCGGGGTCGAGGTCGTCATTCCGGAGGCGGTACGGCACGAGGTGGAGGAATGGCACTCGGGTTCGTCCTGACCGGGGACTGCGGGGGGCTTGGCGGGGCCTAACACCCCCCTACCCCACATCCAGCCCGATCGCATGCACCCGCTGGTTCAAGTCCCCCAGCGCCTGATGCACGGCGCGGTGGCGGGCGACTCGGGTCATGGGCGCAAAGGCCTGCGCGCGGATCAGGATGTGGAAATGGCTTTCCCCGGACCCGTCATCGCCGGTATGGCCTGCGTGCTTGTGGCTTTCGTTGGTCACCACCAGCCGATCGGGAGCAAAGGCGGCGGTCAGGCGCACCTCGATGTCATCTTTCACGCCCATGTCACCCGCGCCCCCTTCAATCTGCCGGAAAAAGCCCTAAACTCTCAGCCCCGAGTCGGAAAGACCATTGATGACAAGTCGCCCCCCCTTTCAGTTCGATCTGCGCGTCGCCGCGGACAAGAAACGCAAGCAAACCGTGCGGCGTGGCATGTCGGGGGCGTTCGAAACCTCGGACAAGGCCTGCGACTATCCCGAGTGCAAGTCCAAGGCCGCCTACCGCGCGCCGCAGTCGCCCGATCACCTTGATGCGTTCTACTGGTTCTGCAAGGACCACATCCGCGAATACAATCTGAAGTGGAACTTCTTTCAGGGCACCACGGACGAGGAGTTCCAGAAGTTCTTGGACAAGGACCGCGTGTGGGAACGTGAGACCAAGCCGTTCAGCCGCCTTGGCGACGGCAATGCCTGGGCCCGGGTGGGCGTGAATGACCCAATGGCGCTTTTGGGCGCGAATGCGACGCAGAACCCCGGACGGACGGGGACGTCAGCGACGCGTAAACTACCGCCGACCGAGAGGAAGGCAATCGAGATTCTGGACGCCCGCGACACCTGGACCAAGACCGAGATCCGCAAGCAATACAAGACCTTGGTCAAGGACCTGCACCCCGACATGAACGGCGGCGACCGCCGCGACGAGGACCGGTTGCAGGAAGTGGTCTGGGCCTGGGACCAGATCAAGGACAGCCGGTTTTTCAGGGAGTAGGGTTCAACTGGGCATCAGGTGACGGGTCCGGATCTGCCCCATCACGAGATGGGCGGCGGTCATGGTTACGATCCAAGTCACTAGCACAGGGAGAGAGGTCAGAAGGGCCTGAGCGACCGCCATCGGGCCGAAAAATAGCCCTGCGGGTGTCATGGCGACAACGATTCCAAGACCAAGACCTGCGACCGCAGCACCTGTGACGGTCGTCAGGATTGCCCCGAGCAGGCAAAGGCCAAGCCCGCGCCGGCCGGGTAGCCCTAGACAGTCGGCATACAAGAAGCCCGACGCCCCCGCGCCAATCGCGGCGGCAATGACGAACGGCCAATCCCCACCCCAGCGCGTCCCGAGCATGGACAGCATCACAAGAGTTCCGGAGCTGCCGATCAGCAGGGCAGCGACAAGGCGGTGGGGGATGGGCATCTGGGGTCACTTTCGGTTGGGGTTGCCCAACCCTGACCGATGCCGCGTGAATTTGGCTTGCAGCAGATGTGCAGCTTTCGTGCAGGCCTTACGCCACCTTGAACGCCAGCGCCGCGCCGTTCATGCAGTAGCGCAGGCCCGTCGGTTCCGGCCCGTCATTGAACACATGCCCGAAATGCCCGCCGCAGCGGCGGCAATGCACTTCGGTCCGGGTGCTCAAGAGCCCGCTGTCATCACGGGTGCGGATGGCATCGGGCAAGGGGTCCCAGAACGACGGCCAACCGGTGCCGCTGTCGTATTTCGTGGCCGAGGAAAACACCGGCAAGGCACAACCGGCGCAGGAATAGGTGCCCTCACGGGTCTCTTTGTCCAGACGGTTGGAGCCGGGACGCTCGGTCGCCTCCTCTCGCAGCACGCGAAAGGCCAGTTCGCCCAGTTTTTCGCGCCATTCGGCCTCGGTCAGGGTAATCTCGAAGCTTTCTTCGGCCAGGGCAAAACCCGGCAGCAGGCCAAGCGCGGTGGCGGACAGCAGAAAATTGCGGCGGTGCATGGGCGTGATCCTTGATCGCTGTTGGCGTCATCGTAACCGATCCATATGTTACAAGCGGCCAACAGCCCGTGAGTTCACGCGATTGCGATCTGCGCCATCGGCCCCGATGCGACGCCTTGGCGTCCCTGCCCCTCTTGAACCCCCCGGCGATATCATCCAAGGATGGCCAGTGGCTGCGCAATGGGGCGCAGTCCGGACAGAATGAGCGATGCGATGCTGGATCAGGTGATGAAACCGACCGAAGACATTTCGGTCCGCGATGTGTTCGGAATTGATACCGACATGCGCGTCAAGGGCTTTGCCACCCGCACCGACCGCGTGCCGGAAATCGACCCGACCTACAAGTTCGACCCGGACACCACTTTGGCGATCCTGGCAGGCTTTGCCTATAACCGCCGGGTGATGATTCAAGGCTATCACGGCACGGGCAAATCGACCCATATCGAACAGGTCGCGGCCCACCTGAACTGGCCGTGTGTTCGGGTGAATCTGGACAGCCACATCAGCCGGATCGACCTGATCGGCAAGGATGCGATCAAGCTGCGCGACGGCGTTCAGGTGACCGAATTTCACGAAGGCATCCTGCCTTGGGCGCTGCGCAACGCCGTTGCCATCGTGTTCGACGAATATGACGCAGGCCGCCCGGATGTGATGTTCGTGATCCAGCGCGTGCTGGAGCATGACGGCAAGCTGACCCTCTTGGACCAGAACGAGATCATCACCCCGCACCCGTCGTTCCGGCTATTTGCCACGTCGAACACGGTGGGGCTTGGCGATACCACGGGTCTTTACCACGGCACCCAGCAGATCAACCAGGCCCAGATGGACCGTTGGTCACTGGTGGCGACGCTGAACTACCTGAGCCATGATGCGGAAACCGCGATCGTGCTGGCCAAGTCGCCGCACTACAACACCGAGAAGGGTCGCAAGACCATTTCCCAGATGGTGACGGTCGCCGACCTGACCCGGACCGCCTTTACGAACGGTGATCTGTCGACCGTGATGTCGCCCCGGACGGTCCTCAACTGGGCCCAAAACGCCGAGATCTTCCGCAACGTCGGCTATGCGTTCCGGCTGACCTTCCTGAACAAATGCGATGAGCTGGAGCGGCAGACCGTGGCCGAATTCTACCAGCGCTGTTTCGCCGAGGAACTGCCGGAGAGCGCGGCGAGCATGGCGATGAAGTGAGGGGGTGGAGGGCATATCTTCGCGGAATTGCCCT
>CAIXBE010000119.1 GCA_903917595.1 uncultured Rhodobacterales bacterium | reverse complement strand
CGGTCGCGGACTGTCAGGCGGCGGGTTTCCGGGCCTGCAAGCGGTGCAAGCCGGACGGGGTCACACCTTTTGCCCCCGCGCGGGCAGCTCTTCGGTAACTACCTCATACCCCGCGCCCGAGGCGACAAGGCACATCTGCCCATCCGGCAGCGTCATGGTGATCGTCCAGGTGCCGGTGTCTTCGGCGGCAAAAAGCTCCATCACCGCGGCCTCTCCGGCAAGGCCGACCGACTGGCGGGTTTCGCCATAGCGGTCGGCCAGAAAGGCCAGCACCCGGTCGCGCGTATCGCATTGGGGGGTGCCATAGGCGATGTCGCTGGCCGCGATCATGCCACCAATACCAAGCGAGAGGGCAAACATCATCTGGTTCATAATGGGGCCTTTCTGCCGGATCATGGGCGGAAAGGCTGCGCTGCCGATGCTGCCAAGCGGTTAACAGGGCGGTCGGGAGGCTGCTTGGGGTCGCTTGTGCAGGCCTTTTCGTGGCGGCCTTTCGTGCCTTCGATCAGCCCACGCTCACAAGTTGGCACTTGTTCGTCTCATGCCAAGCAAGGCAAAGATGCTGGCGATGGCCAAGGTTACGGCACTTTCGCTTCGCCAATTCCGGCTTTCGCTGTCGGCCTCGCCGATCTCGAAAACAGTCGGGTCTTTCGTCCAGTAACGCACGGGAATTTCGTCGCCGGTGTGAATGAAATCAAACAAAGCTTTTGGCACACCGATCACGATGTATCCGGGCCGTTCGAGTGCAGCGAAGGCTATTGCAATACGGAATTTCTCATCAACGTCGCGTCGACCGAACACGAAATTTGAACCTTTGTCCAAAACTGTCGCCGTAGCGTTCGCGCCTTGGCTCGCAAGCCGTTCGGCTTTCACCTCTCGCTGCATGCCTGAAATGCCCAACATGAACGCTAGGGCGAATGTGGCGACTGCGAAGATGCGGTATGTCGTCATCACCGCCCTTTCGTAGAAGCCTGACGGGGTTTTCGATCCTTGGCTGCAGTCAAATTGTAGGGTCCTGCGGTCAAAATGGCCAGAGCGCCTGCGGGCCGGGATTTCGCTGCAATGCAGAATAATTGCCCTTGCTGTTTGTGTCCGATCCATGCTTTCAAGCGCAAGAATGTTGCGCAGAGGTGAGTCGTGATCCGTCCCTACCGGTCTGTCCTCTATATCCCCGCCGCGCGGGAGCGGGCGCTGGAGAAGGCGCGCGAGCTTGCCGCCGATGCGATCATCTTTGATCTGGAAGATGCGGTTGCGCCCGAAGAAAAGCCCCGGGCGCGGGCTCTGCTGGCGGATGTCCTGTCGCGCGCCGACTATGGCACAAGGGCGCGGATCGTGCGGGTCAACGGGTTGGATTCCGAATGGGGGGCAGATGACCTTGCGGCCTTTGCCGGGCATGCAGGCGTCGATGCGGTGCTGGTGCCAAAGGTGAATGCGGCGGCCGACCTCGACGCGGTCGCGGCGCTCGTTACTGCACCGCTTTGGGCGATGATGGAGACGGCAAAGGGCTGCCTGAAAGCCGCTGAAATCGCCGCCCATCCCCGGCTGCAGGGCATGGTGATGGGCACCAACGATCTGGCCCGCGAGTTGGGCGCAAGGTTCCGCCCTGACCGGTTGTCGCTGATGACGGGTCTTGGGGCCTGCCTGCTGGCCGCAAAAGCCGAAGGTCGGGTGATCATCGACGGGGTCTACAACGCCTTTCGCGATGACGAGGGCTTGCGCGCTGAATGCGAACAGGGCCGCGACATGGGCTTTGACGGCAAGACCCTGATCCACCCGGCGCAACTGGACATCGCCAATGCGGCATTCGCGCCCTCGGACGATGAAGTTGCACTGGCCCACCGCCAGATCGCCGCTTACGGCGAAGCGCGGGCGCGAGGCGAAGGGGTGGCCGTTGTGGATGGCAAGATCGTCGAGAATCTGCATATTGTGACGGCCAAGGCGCTGATTGCACGCGCCACACACATCGCCGCCATCGCTTGAAGGGAAAGCCAAGATGTATCTGCTGATCGCCGGGGTCCTGATCTGGGCCTATTCACATCTGATGAAACGTGTCACGCCGGGGTTTCGGGCCGGACTTGGCGATATGCCCGGCAAACTGGTGGCCACGGTCCTGTCGATCCTTGCCATCGTGCTGATGGTAAAGGGCTACGCTGCTGCCGATGTGGTGGTGCTGTGGGAGCCTCCGGCCTTTCTGCGCCATGTGAACAACCTGTTGATGTTGCTGGCGGTCCATCTGGTGAACCTTGGTTATTCGCGCGGCGTGATGCGCACGAAGATGCGTCATCCGATGCTGATGGCGGTCAAGACCTGGGCCCTGGCGCATCTTCTGGTGAACGGCGATCTGGCCAGCGTGATCCTGTTCGGTGGCATTCTGGCCTGGGCGGTTCTGGACCTGATCCTGATCAACCGGATGCAGCGCGAATGGGTGCCTCCGGCGGCGGGGCCGGTGGTGAATGACTGGATCTATGCCGGGGCGTCGCTGGTGGTCTTTGCCGCGATCGGCTGGGTGCACAACTGGCTTGGCTATTGGCCTTTCGGGTAACGCGATGAAATTATATCGCTTTCTGTCGTCTGATGACACGTCGGCTTTTTGCCACAAGGTGACGGCTGCCTTGAACAAGGGGTGGGAGCTGCACGGCGGCCCGACCTATGCGTTTGACGCGGGCAATGGGGTGATGCGCTGCGGGCAGGCAGTGGTGAAGGACGCCACCGGCGACTACCACCCGGACCTGAAGTTGAGCGAGCTATGAAGACCAATCCGGGTCGGTTCTTCGAGGACTACCATGTGGGAGAGGTCATCGCGCATGCCAGCCCTCGCACCGTTGGCGCGGGGGAGCGTGCGCTTTACCACGCGCTTTATCCGGCAAGGGGGGCGGTCCATTCCTCGGACGAATTTGCGCGCGGCGTCGGGTTGCCAGCCAGCCCGCTGGATGACCTGATCGCCTTTCACACCGTCTTCGGCAAGACCGTGCCCGATATCAGCCTGAACGCGGTGGCCAACCTTGGCTATGCCGAGGGACGTTGGCTGCGACCGGTCTGGCCCGGCGATACGCTGCGGTCGGTGACCGAGGTGATCGGGCTGAAGGAAAACTCATCCGGCGCGACAGGGGTGGTCTGGGTCAGGACCAAGGGCCTGAACCAGCGCGACGAGGCGGTGCTGGACTATGTCCGCTGGGTGATGGTGAGGAAACACCGGCGCGAAGTGGTGGTGCCGGTTAATGTGCCGGTGCTTGCACCCTTCGTTGCCCCCGAGACGCTGGTGGTGCCCGCAGGCCTGGACTTCCGCCTTTATGACTTTGCCCTTGCCGGAGAGCCGCACCGCTGGGGTGACTACGCGGTGGGCGAGGTGATCGACCATGTCGATGCGGTCACCGTCGAGGAAGCCGAGCATATGCTGGCCACGCGCCTCTGGCAGAACACCTCCAAGGTGCATTTCGACATCACCCAGCGCGAAGATGGCAGGCGGTTGATCTATGGCGGCCATGTGATCAGTCTGGCGCGCGCCTTGTCGTTCAACGGGCTGGCGAATGCGCAGTTCATCGTCGGTCTGAACGCGGGCGCGCATGCCAATCCCTGCTTTGCGGGCGATACTGTGCGGGCATGGTCGGAAGTGCTGGACCGCGCCGAGACCACCGCCCCCGGGGTCGGGGCCTTGCGGTTGCGGCTGGTGGCGACGCGGGGTCAGGCGGGGGCCTTGCGCGGGACGGATGGGAAGTATCTGCCCGAAGTGCTGCTGGACCTTGATTACTGGGCGCTGGTGCCAGTTTAATCCGATCCCCACGTTGGTGCTTGCCATTCTGGCAGGTATTTGGTTGCCTCGTCGGAACAGCGGTGGTGACATTGGAGGGAATGCAATGCGGAAATTTTTCCTTGCTTCGGTTCTTGCGATGCCTTTGGCGGGCGCGGCCTTCGGGCAGGGTTGCGCGCTGACCGGGGGCACATCCGCGCCGGAGGTCGAGGCGTTCAACCAGATGGTCATGGATCAGAAGTTCGACGACTTTGCTGCCGCAATGGAAGCGCGGGCGAACATGGACGTCAACGGCGCGATGAAATCGGTGGCCGAGGCTTATGCGACCGGGTTCTCCAGTTGCACGACACTGGCGCAGCGGCAGGATACTGGCGGATTGACGCAGCAGGTGGTCATGTTCCGCAGCGAGGTGGGTCCGCTGTTCATCTATTGGCTTTACGCCGGTGTGGGCGCGGAGTTCACGCTTCTTCAGTTCAAGATGGACAGCGATCTGGACGTGCTGGAGAACCTTCGTTAGGTCCGTGATCGATAGAAGGTGTTGGTGTGATCACGAAATTTGGAAGTGTGATCACAAACGAAAGAATCCTGCACCGGTAGCGGCAACATCTTGCGCTTGCGGCATTGTCGGGCGTGACAACCGCGAAAATCGCGTTATATCGCGTTATGCAGGATGGCTACCAAGATCGCGTCAGTTCCCGCCTGCGCCAAGGGAGTGTCAAGCATGGCTGAGACGAAAGAGCAGAAGCGCCCCCTTTCTCCCTTTATGATCGGGCCCTATTACCGGCCGCAGATGACCTCGATCTCGTCGATCCTGGTGCGGATTACCGGGCTGGCGCTGGTGGTCGGGATCGGCTTGACCGTGGTCTGGCTGGTGGCGGCGGCCGTGTCGGAGGACTGGTTTGCCTGCGTGGACTGGGTGGTGACATCATGGCTGGGCAAGCTGGTCTATGTCGGCAGCGCCTGGGCGGTCTGGTATCATCTTCTGGGCGGGGTGCGGCATTTCATCTTTGACGCCAGGCGGGGGATGGACATTCCCACGGCGGAAAAGCTGGGCTGGGTGATGGTTCTTGGGTCGATCGTGCTGACTGTGATCACAATTGTCGTGGCAAGCTGGTAAGGGGGCGATCATGGGTTATCTGACCACACGCAAACGGGCCGAGGGGCTGGGATCGGCCCGTGCCGGGACCGAGCATCACATGGCTATGACCTCTTCGGGCTGGGCGCTTCTGGTGCTGGTGCCGGTGCTGGTCTTTGTGTTGGCGCGGACGATTGGCGGCGGTCTTGAAGACGTGCGGCAGACCTTTGCCAACCCTTTTGTAGCCATCCTGACGGCGCTGTTCTTGGTCGTCGGCATGCGCCATTTCGCCAAGGGCGCGCAGACCGCGATCGAGGATTATGCCCACGGCGGCACCCGCACGGCGCTGGTGATGCTGGCGAATGCGATCTCATACCTGACCATAGCTGCGGGGCTTTACGCCCTGATCAAGCTTGCGCATTGAAAGGCCCAAAGGAATGACGGCATACCCCTATGAGGTCCATGATTACGATGTGGTCGTGGTGGGCGCGGGTGGCGCCGGCTTGCGGGCGACGCTGGGCATGGCCGAACAGGGCCTGCGCACCGCCTGCGTGACCAAGGTATTCCCGACCCGGTCGCATACCGTGGCGGCGCAGGGCGGGATCGCCGCGTCGTTGGGGAACATGGGTCCCGACAGCTGGCAATGGCACATGTATGACACCGTCAAAGGGTCGGACTGGCTGGGCGACACCGACGCGATGGAATACCTTGCGCGTGAGGCCCCGAAGGCGGTTTACGAGCTCGAACACTACGGCGTGCCCTTCAGCCGGACCGAGGAGGGCAAGATTTACCAGCGCCCCTTTGGCGGCCACACCACCGAGTTTGGCAATGGCCCCCCGGTCCAGCGGACCTGTGCCGCCGCTGACCGGACCGGCCACGCGATCCTGCACACGCTTTATGGCCAAAGCCTGAAGAACAACGCGGAATTCTACATCGAATATTTCGCGCTGGACCTGATCATCACCGATGGCGCCTGCACCGGAGTTGTCGCGTGGAAGCTGGACGATGGCACGATCCACGTCTTCAACGCCAAGATGGTGGTCCTTGCGACCGGCGGCTATGGCCGGGCCTATTTCAGCGCAACTTCGGCCCATACCTGCACCGGCGACGGTGGCGGGATGGTGGCGCGGGCGGGTTTGCCCTTGCAGGACATGGAGTTCGTGCAGTTCCATCCGACCGGCATCTATGGCTCGGGCTGCCTGATCACCGAAGGCGCGCGGGGCGAGGGCGGCTATCTGACCAACTCGGCCGGTGAGCGGTTCATGGAGCGCTACGCGCCGCATTACAAGGATCTGGCACCGCGCGACTATGTTTCCCGCTGCATGACGCTGGAAATCCGCGAAGGCCGGGGGGTCGGCACCCATGGCGACCATATCCACCTGAACCTGAACCATTTGCCGAAAGAAACGCTGGAGCTGCGCCTGCCGGGGATCACCGAATCCGCGCGCATCTTTGCCGGGGTGGACCTGTTGAAAGAGCCGATCCCGGTCCTGCCGACGGTGCATTACAACATGGGCGGGGTGCCGACGAACTATTGGGGCGAGGTTTTGAATCCGACGGCGACAAACCCCGACGCGACCTTCCCCGGCCTGATGGCCGTGGGCGAGGCGGGTTGTGCTTCGGTTCATGGCGCGAACCGGCTGGGGTCGAACTCTCTTATCGACCTTGTGGTCTTTGGCCGTGCTGCGGCCATCCGCGCGGGTGAAATCGTCGATCCGAAGTCCCGCAACGCTCCGGTAAACACGGCCGAGGTTGACAAGGCCCTGGCCCGGTTCGACGGCTTGCGCCATGCCAAGGGTGCTACGCCGACCGCCGACCTGCGGCTTGAGATGCAAAAGACCATGCAAGCCGATGCCGCCGTCTTCCGCGCCGAAGAAACTCTTGCAGCGGGCGAGGCGAAGATGACCGCTATTGCAGGTCGCATGGCCGACCTGCACGTCACCGACCGCAGCACGGTGTGGAACAGCGACCTGATGGAGACGCTGGAACTGACCAACCTTATGCCGAACGCTCTGGCCACAATCTACGGCGCGCATGCCCGCACCGAAAGCCGTGGGGCGCATGCACATGAAGACCACGCCACCCGCGACGACGTGAACTGGCGCAAACACTCGCTGGCCTGGGTCGACGGGGCCAAGGTCCGGCTGGACTATCGCCCGGTCCACAAGGACCCGCTGACAACCGAGGCACAAGGCGGAATCAGCCTCGCGAAAATCGCCCCAGCAGAGCGAAAATTCTGATGCGCCGCCCGGTCCTTTTTCTGATAGCAAGCCTTGCCCTTGCCGCCTGCGACCCCGCCGAACTGGCCGACAGCGCGGTACGGCGGGCGGCGTCTTCGGTGGTGTTCCCGGTGGTCAACATCGACATGCCCGCAGGCCCGGCGCAATCGGCAACCGACTGCATCCTGAACGCCGCCAGCCCCGACGAGCTGCAACTGCTGGCCCGCGATCTGGGGGTCGAGGCGGGCACCTCCACCACAGCCACGATTCGCACCATCGCGCTGCGCCCCGCCGCGCAGACCTGCTTTGCGGTCAACGGCGTTCCCGCGATCGTGTAGGTAGCGATGACCCCGCAAGAAGCCGCCCCAGAATGACCGCCGCACGGCAAGATACCCTGCGGATCGCGATCGTGTTCTTTGGGATCACGCGGTCGCTGCGCTTTACGCTGGACTCGATCACGCAAAACCTGATTGCGCCGGCCCGTGCGTTGACGGCGGACGTCGGGCTTTTCGGTCATTTCTACGACCAGAACAGAATCTACAATCCGCGGTCTGGCGAAAATGGCCGACTTGATCGCCATGAATACCGCCTCTTGCCACTCGATCGGGTCGAGCGCGAGCCTCCGGGAGAGTGCCTTGCAGACTATCCGATCGAAGATCTGATGCGGCACGGCGATTTCTGGAAGGACAATTTCCGGTCATTCAGCAATCTGGTGCACCAGTTGCACTCCCTGCATCGCGCGTCGCTGCTTGCACAGGCCTACCAGCCCGATATCGTGATTTTCGCTCGCCCTGACCTATACTATCTGGATCCGGTTTCGCTTTGGTTGGCGGACCTTGCACAAGATCCAACGCCTAAAGTTCTTGTGCCGGATTGGGCTCAGTGGGGGGGGCTGAATGACCGCCTTGCCCTTGTCCGGGGCGCAGACGTCATCGCGGCATACGGCCATCGCGCCTTGGTAATGCCGGACTATTGTGCTGACGGCAGAATGCTTCATTCGGAACAACTGTTGAAACATGTTTTGGCGGATCATGCGGTTCGGATGATCCCGTTGCGCGCTTCAAGGGTCCGGTCGGACGGGCGCGTGGTGCTCGAAGATTTCCGTCCCGGGCGCGGCGCGGCCGGTGGCGGCATGAGCTTGCCGTTCGACGCCTTCATCGCCGCGCAAACCGCGCCGATCCAGACAGGAGCGTGACAGATGCCAAGACCGCATGAAATCAATCGCGACAGGAGACCATGATGGCAAGAATGAATGTCAGCAAGCGGCATGGATCGCCCGGCTTGCACATTGCACCGCTTCTGGCGCTGCTTTTCATGGCAAGTTGCGGTCCGATCACCCTGGCCGAAGCCGAAAGGCAGTGCTTCGATCGCGCCCGGCTTGCACAGCAGCCTCGGGGTCAAGTCGCAGTCGGCATGAACTCGGCTGGAGAAGCTGTTGGCGGGCTGATGCTTGAAGTCAGTTCCGATTACCTGATGGGGCGCGACCCCGCACAGATCTTCGAATCTTGCGTGATGTCGAAGGCGGGTCAGGCCCCCTCGCGTCCGGTTTATGACATGCCCGGCTGGAAAGGCTGAAAGATGGTTCAGTTCACGCTGCCCAAGAACTCCAAGATCCGCACCGGCAAGACCTGGCCGAAGCCGGATGGCAAAAACGTTCGCAAGTTCCAGATCTACCGCTGGAACCCCGATGACGGCGAGAACCCCCGGGTCGACACCTATTTCGTCGACATGGACAGTTGCGGCCCGATGGTGCTGGACGCGCTGATCAAGATCAAGACCGAGATCGACCCCACCCTGACTTTCCGCCGCTCCTGCCGCGAGGGCATCTGCGGGTCTTGTGCGATGAACATCGACGGGATCAACACGCTGGCATGCATCTATGGGCTGGATGAGGTTAAGGGCGACGTCAAGATCTATCCCCTGCCCCATATGGCGGTGATCAAGGACCTGATCCCCGACCTGACCCATTTCTATGCCCAGCATGCCAGCATCATGCCCTGGCTGGAGACCAAGACCAATCGCCCCGCCAAGGAATGGCGGCAGTCGATCGACGACCGGTCCAAGCTGGACGGGCTTTATGAATGCGTGATGTGCGCCTGCTGTTCGACGTCCTGCCCCAGCTACTGGTGGAACTCCGACCGCTACCTTGGCCCGGCGGCGCTGCTGCACGCCTATCGCTGGATCGTCGACAGCCGCGATGAGGCGACGGGCGCGCGTCTGGACGAATTGGAAGACCCGTTCAAGTTGTACCGCTGCCACACGATCATGAACTGCGCCAAGACCTGCCCCAAGGGTCTGAACCCGGCCAAGGCGATTGCCGAGATCAAGCATTTGATGGTCGAACGGGTGGTGTGATTGGCCAAGCCAAAGCCGGCTCCCATCATCGGGCAGCCGTTCACTAGCAGTGACCCGCTGTTCAGCGTGATCGTGACCGACTACGAGCCCTCGGTCCCGCGCGACTATTTCCGGCGCAAGATGGCATGTCTGGCGGCGCAGACATGCAAGGACTTCGAGGTTCTGGTCTATCACGATGGCCCGAAGTCGCAAAGCTATGCGGATGATCTGGCTGGTCGCCCGATGCACCCGGCCACGAAGTTCATCGTGACTCCGACCTGGATCGGCGACTGGGGGCATGCGGCCCGCGATCTGGGGATCAGGGCAGCGCGGGGGCGGTGGATCATCCACACCAATGCCGATAACGTCTTTTATCCTGATCTGATTGCCGTCCTGAAGGATATGCTGACCGACCCGCAGCCCTGGACCTTTGCAGACCGCCCGAAAAGTGGCCGGTCCCTTTCAAGACGGGCGGGTTTCGGGTTGAAACACATCGCCCGCGTGTTGGACCGGTATTGGGGCGCGCCGCTCCCGAAAGTTGAGCTATTGCAAAGCACGGAACCGCAAATACTGGTTTATGCCGTCGTGATGCGGGGAGTGGTGGCGCTGAAAGACCGCCGTGTCAGGGTTCCGAACGTGGCCGCACGTCAGGGGATCGTCCTTGGCGGGATTCCGGTCAAGCTTCAGGAAATCGACGCCATGCAACTGGTGATGCGGCGCGATCTGTGGCTGGCCGAGGGCGGTTGGCACGACCGGTCCATATGCTCTGATGGAGTGTTGTATCAGGAATTCTCTAGAAAATACCGCGTGTTAGCTGTCCCTGCCGTGCTGGGCGAACATTGGTAAGGCGCGACGCTCTTTTGGGCTGAACCTCCGGGGACCTGAAGGGTGGCACACAAGCCGGTGTAGGATGCCAGGCTTGCCGAAACCAGAGATCCGCGCGATGTTGGGGCATGAAACCCGATCATCCCGAACATCCCACCCCCGCCGATGCCGCCACCCGCAAGGCCGTGCGTCCGGTGATATGCTATCCCGTCGAAGGCCTGCCGCTCGCTGATCTTGCCGGTTACCGCGCCGCGCGCGACGGCTGGAACATGGTCAGCGAAGTGCTTGTCCCCGCGCGTGAGGCGCGATGTTTCGATGTGCCGGCGGGGTGTTTTTTCCGAATTGTCAGCACTCAAGGCCCTCAGGTCGGCGATCTGAACCTGTTCGCGGCGGGCAACCTGGGCGAGCGGTTCTTTTCCGGCAAGACCCGGGCTTTGCATGGCACGCATCTGTCGACCGGCGACCGTATGTGGTCCAGCCTGCCCCATCTGCGGCCAATGGCGACAGTGACGGACGACACGCTGGACTGGTATGGGTTCGATGGATTCGGCGGGTCGGTGCATGACGTGATCGGCACCCGCTGCGACCCTTACACCCATGCGCTGTTGTCGGGCGGGGACCAGTATCACCATTGCTGCCATTCGAACCTGACCCGGGCTGTCGCGGCGCAGACGGGCTTGCCACTTCATGCGGCCGAACTGCAGGTGCATGACGTGCTGAACGTGTTCATGTGCACCGGGTTCACCCGCGACACGGGGCAGTATTTCATGAAAGCCTCGCCCGTGCGGCCCGGCGACTATCTAGAGTTCATGGCGGAAATCGACCTTCTGGGGGCCTTGTCGGCCTGCCCGGGCGGCGATTGCTCGGCCGAGCATTCTTCGGATGTGGCGCGCTGTCACCCCTTGCTGGTGCAGGTGTTCAAACCACTTGCCCCGCCAAAGGGTTGGAAGCCCTCAGGGATGAACACCTATGACCGCAGTCATGGATTGGCTCAGGAGTAGCGCTCTGCCAAGGCCGTTTGCGCCTCGTCATAGCGGTCGCCCCAGGCCCAGCCGATTGGCAGAAGGCGGTCAATTTCGGCGCGGTCGGCGTCGGTCAGGGTAATGTCGGGTGCACCGATCCAGTCCGCAAGATGACCCGCGCTGCGAGTGCCGGGGATCGGGATCACGTGCGGCCAGCGGTCCAGCATCCAGGCCAGCGCAAGGGATGCCGGGCTGTGGCCAAGATCGCGGGCAAAGTCCTGAAAGGCTTTCAGCTTGGCCCGGTTGTGCGGCCAGTTCGCAGGCTGAAACCGTGGAACCCGGTTGCGAAACTCGGCCGGGGCAAAGGTCGCCGGGTCCGGAATCGGCGCGCCAAAAGCCCCGCGCGCCAAAGGCGAGAACGGCACGAAAGCCACCCCAAGGCTGGCGCAACGCTGGATCAGGCCCAGTTCGGGCTGGCGGGTCCACAGCGAGTATTCGTTCTGCACCGCCGTCACCGGATGCACCGCATGGGCGCGCTCAAGCGTATAGGGCGCGATCTCGGACAACCCGTAGCCCAGAATTTTGCCTTCCGTCTGAAGGCGTTGCATTGTGCCTGCAAGGTCTTCGGCGGGAATTTCGGGGTCGTGGCGATGGGCGTAAAACAGCGCCACATGATCCACTCCCAGCCGTTTCAGCGACGCCTCCAGGCAGGCGCGCAGGAACTCGGGCCGATTGTCGACGCGGCGCTTGGGGTCGTCGGTAAAGGCGGCCTTGGTCGCCACCTGCGGGCGATGCGGACGGGTGGAAAGCCATTTGCCGATCACGGTTTCTGCAATGCCGTTGCCATAAATATTGGCCGTGTCCAGAAAGGTGATGCCATGGTCCCAGGCCGCATCCAGCGCCCTCAGGCTTTCGGCTTCATCGGTCGGGCCGTAAGCCCCGCCAAAGGAAAACGTCCCAAGGCCCAGTGCTGAAACCTTGGGGCCGAGCTGGCCCAGCGTCCGGGTCTTCATGAAGACACATCGCCTTGCACCCCGGACAGTTGCCAGGTCAAAGGGGCCGATAGACGGGGGGAAAATCGCCGCATCAGGCAAAGGCCGCTTCAAGGGCAATCTCGACCATCGCGCCAAAACTGCGCTCGCGCTGGTCGGCGGGCAGCGCCTCACCGGTGGTGATGTGATCCGACACAGTCAGCACCGCCAGCGCCCGAGCGCCATGGCGGGCGGCGACCATGTAAAGCTCGGCGGCCTCCATCTCCACGCCAAGGCAACCGTGGCGCTTCAACTCGGCCGTCAGGTCGGGGCGCTCGTCATAGAACGTGTCGGACGAGAAGATGCCGCCGACATGAACCGGGGTGCCCTTGGCCACGGCAGCTGTGTAAGCCTTTGACAGCAGTCCAAAATCAGCGCAGGGCGCAAAGCTCAGCTCGCGGAAGATCGACCGCGAGGGCGAGCCTATGGTCGAACAGGTCTGCGCCAGAATAACGTCGCGGACCTTGACATGTTCAGGCAGCGCGCCGGCCGAGCCGATGCGGATCAGGGTCTTGGCGCCATAGTCGCGGATCAGCTCATTGGCATAGATCGACAGTGACGGCATCCCCATGCCGGACCCGTGGATGGTGACACGGTTGCCACGCCACATGCCGGTATAGCCCAGCATGCCGCGCACTTCGTTGACCAGAACCGCGCCTTCCAGAAAGGTCTGCGCCGCCCAGCGCGCGCGGTAGGGGTCGCCCGGCAGCAGAACGGTTTCGGCGATGTCGCCCGGCTTTGCGCCGATGTGAAAGGTCATGTGTCGTCTCCCATGGGGTCGCGGCGTGATCCGGGCACGCCTAAGATCCACCGATATTGCGGTGCGCGGGCCGCATCGGCAAGGGGGGGGCGCTATTCGGCGGCCACCGGAGCAGGTTCGGGTGCCGGATCGGCCAGCGCGACAAGGTCCAGCATGATCTTGTTCAACTGGAAATCTTTGGGAGTATAGACCCTTGCGACCCCCATCGCGGTCAGGGCTGCCGCGTCCTCTTCCGGGATGATGCCGCCGACGACCAGCGGAATCCCGTCCAGCCCCATGGCGCGCAAAAGATCAATCGTCTCGGTGATCAGG
>CAIXBE010000118.1 GCA_903917595.1 uncultured Rhodobacterales bacterium | reverse complement strand
GCCTCCCCTCCCCCCCGTGGGGAGGGGTTGGGGGTGGGGGGCCGCACGCTTGTCATCCTTGCGGCCGCCCTCCTCCTCGCCACCCCCGCCCTTGCCCAAGTGATCCCCACCGGCACCCCCGCCGCCGATATCCTCCTTTCGAAAGCCATCACCGAGCAGCGCCTGTTCCTGACCTGCACCGCGCTTGACCCCCAGACGCATGATTTCATCGCCGGTCTCTGGGCCAAGGATGTCGCTGCCGCCGCCACCCTCTTGACCGAACACAAGGTCCCGCCCGAGGCCATCGCCGCCTTCACCGTTGCAGCACTGCCGGAAAACCTGCTCCCCGACCCCGACACCCCGTTTCAGGACATCCGCAAGTTCTGCGCGACCGATCCCGACTGGATCAGGCGGTTGAACCGGACAGAGATGATCCGGCTTGCCACCGACCTGCCAAAGGTGCTGCCGTGACCGCGCCCCGCAAACCCGACCGCATCGGCCTCTGGGCGACCCTGACCCTCTGGGTCATGGCCCTTGTCGGACTTTACTTCGGCGGGCTGGAGGTCACCGACACAATCCCCAAACGCTGGCTTGGCCACTGGATCACCATTATCTGGGCCTTCATCGGCTGGCTGCCGCTCCTGATCTTCCTGCGCCGCCCCCGCGTGCCAAAGGACCGCCCATGACCCCCGAACTGACCGCCCTCGCCCTTGCGGGCCTCCTGCAGATCGCCCAGTTCGGCCTTTTTGCCCTGCCCGCCAACATCGAGCTTGGCACCCGGTACACCTCAAGCCCCCGCGACACACCGCCGCCAAGGCCGATCTCGATCCTGACCGGCCGCCTGCAACGCGCGATGAACAACCATTTCGAAGGCCTGATCCTCTTCACCCTCGCCGTGGTCGTCGTCACCCTTGGCAACCAGTCCACCGCCACCACCCAATACGCCGCCTGGACCTACCTCGCCGCCCGCGCCCTTTACATCCCCGCCTACGCCCTTGGCCTCAGCCCTTGGCGCTCGGCGATCTGGAGCGTAGGCTTGCTTGCAACGCTGACGATGATCGTGGCCGCCCTCTTCTGACCCTTTCATCTTTGCTCAAATATCCCACGGGGGTGCGGGGGTGTGAAACCCCCGGCTCCTGCCCGAACCCAAAGGAACCGACCATGGCAGACTTCGACACCATCATCCTAGGCGCCGGCCCCGGCGGCTATGTCTGCGCCATCCGCGCGGCGCAACTGGGCCTGAAAGTGGCCGTTGTCGAAGGACGGGAGACGCTAGGCGGCACCTGCCTGAACGTCGGTTGCATCCCGTCAAAGGCGATGCTGCACGCCACCCACATGCTGCACGAAACCCATGAGAACTTTGAAAAGATGGGTCTGATGGGGGCAAACCCCAAGGTCGATTGGGCCAAGATGCAGGCCTACAAGGACGATGTCGTCAACGGCAACACCAAGGGAATCGAATTCCTGTTCAAGAAGAACAAGATCACCTGGCTGAAAGGCTGGGGCTCGATCCCCGCAGCCGGTCAGGTCAAGGTCGGGGACGAGGTGCATACCGCCAAGCACATCGTCATTGCCACGGGATCAGAGGCTTCCACCCTGCCCGGCGTTACGGTGGACGAAGAAACCGTCGTCACCTCCACCGGCGCGCTGACTCTGGGCCACGTGCCGAAAACCATGGTGGTGATCGGCGCGGGCGTGATCGGACTGGAGATGGGCTCGGTCTATGCCCGTCTTGGCACCCAAGTCACCGTGGTCGAATATCTGGACGCCATCACCCCCGGCATGGACGCCGAGGTCGCCAAGACCTTCCAGCGCATCCTGACCAAACAGGGGATAAAGTTCGTCCTTGGGGCGGCGGTGCAATCGGTGACCAAGGGCAAGACCGGTGCGACGATTGCTTACAAACTCAAGAAGAATGAGTCTGAAGCCAGCCTTGACGCCGATGTCGTTCTGCTGGCAACGGGCCGCAAACCCTACATCACCGGCCTTGGGCTGGAGGCGCTGGCCGTCGAGATGGGCCCGCGCGGCACGGTAAAGACCGACGACCATTTCCGCACGACTGTCGCGGGCCTTTACGCCATCGGCGACGCCATTGCCGGCCCGATGCTGGCGCACAAGGCCGAAGACGAAGGCATGGCGCTGGCGGAAATCATGGCCGGAAAGCATGGCCATGTGAATTACGGCGTCATCCCCGGCGTGATCTATACCTCGCCGGAAGTGGCAAACGTCGGCCAGACCGAGGAACAGCTGAAAGCCGAAGGCCGGGCCTACAAGGTCGGCAAATTCCCCTTCATGGGCAACGCGCGGGCCAAGGCGGTGTTTCAGGCCGAGGGTTTTGTCAAACTGATCGCTGATGCCGCCACCGATCGGATTCTGGGCTGCCACATCATCGGTCCGGCTGCGGGCGACCTGATCCATGAGGTTTGCGTCGCGATGGAGTTCGGCGCATCCGCCCAAGACCTGGCACTCACCTGCCACGCCCATCCGACCTATAGTGAGGCTGTGCGCGAAGCCGCCCTGGCCTGCGGCGACGGCGCGATCCACGCCTGAGCGGCTTCAGATAACGGGGCCACTCATCAAGCCGTTGCCGGCTTTCTTCGTTCCAAACCAGCGAAGGATGCCGTCAGGCTTGATGAGCGGCGGCCTTCAGTGCCCCGGGCGGATGAAGGTTCCGTTCTTCAGTTCGGCAAAGGCCTGACGCAATTCGGCCTCGCTGTTCATCACGATCGGACCGGCCCAGGCCACCGGCTCTTCGATCGGCGCGCCAGAGATCAGCAGGAAGCGCACCCCGTCCGGCCCGGCGGTCACCGTAACCTCGTCGCCCGCGCCAAAGCGGACCAGCGTCCGGTTGCCGGACAGGTCACGAATATTGACCTCTTGGCCCGCCACTTCCTTTTCCAAAAGCACGCCCTCGGGACGCGCCGCATCGCGGAAGTTGCCCGCGCCGTCAAAGACATAGGCAAAGGCACGGCGGCGGGTGTCGACCTTGAATACCTTGCGCTTTCCGGCGGGGACGAAGATGTCCAGATACTGCGGGTCGGCCGCGATCCCGTCGACCGGGCTTTTCACCCCCCGGTAATCCCCGATCACCACACGGATGCTGGTGCCGTCATCCTCATGCCGTTCCGGCAGCGCCTCGCCCGGCATGTCCTGATAGCGCGGCGCGGTCATCTTCAACGCGCGCGGCAGGTTGCCCCAAAGCTGGAAGCCGTGCATCCGGCCCATCGCGTCGCCCTTCGGCATTTCCTGGTGCAGGATGCCCCGGCCAGCGGTCATGAGTTGCAGCGATCCCGGCCCAAGGATGCCCCGGTTGCCAAGCGAGTCGCCATGTACGACCGTGCCAGCAAGGACATAGGTGATCGTCTCGATCCCCCGATGCGGATGCCACGGGAACCCGGCTTGGTAATCGCGCGGCCGGTCACCCCGGAAATCGTCGAACAGCAGGAACGGGTCGGCCTCGGTCGGGTCCTGAAACCCGAAGGCACGGTGCAGGTGGACGCCGGCACCCTCGATATGGGGCTGCGCGCGGCGGGTCTCGATGACGGGGCGGATGGACATGGGGTGGCTCCTGATTGCGTCGGGAACAAGATGGGGCGAAGTGGGCCTGCCGCCAAGGCGCAAATGCGGGGGTCATCTGTGCGGGGATGCACCAAAACCCCAAGCTTCGTTTAAGGTCCTTGCACGAAAAGGACGCCTTGGCCCGGCGTGCTCTCTGGCATCACGATCACAACCGACTGGTCTTTTGATCGGTAGTATTGCCCCGGTACGAGTATTCTCTCGGACAACAAAACATCCCTGCCCAAGCGACCCAAGCAATCCTTTCCATCGAGGACAGTGGCCGAGATCCCTAGCCCATTTTCCTGATCATGATCTTCAGCAAATTGCTGCAAAGACTCCTGTCGGGTCCATGTGCCGTCTCCCGTTGCGAGTGCAGTAAGATCAGGGGCAGGATCGTCCCCGGTGAAGGTAACGTCAAATACTGCGACGGCTGGTCCAAACCCAAGAAAGCTGTGACAACTGTCGCTGATCCATATGACGGACGCGGTCGTGAACGCACTGCCCAATATTTCAACTAGCCGACCTTCCACCGTGCATCCTGACACGAAGAAAGTGCTGACAACAAATCCTAACAAACCCCTAATGTCCACACCCAACCCCTTGATTTCCCTGCTTCGGGACACCCCGTCCACTGTGGACACTTACCCCGCCAGATGCCGCAACCCTTGCGTCACGTCCGTCCTGATCGCCAGCCGCAACCCCGGTTCGTCCCCCGCTTTCAGCGCCGCAAGAATGGCCCGGTGATGCTGGGGGGCCTCGCGGCGTTTCAGCCTTGCATAGACCGCCCGCATAGTGGGGCCCAGTTGCAGCCAGACGGTTTCGCACATCGCCAACATCGCCGGGGTCTGGGCGCGCAGATACAGGGTCCGGTGGAATTCAAGGTTGGTGCGGACATAGGTCACGGCATCGCCCCGCAGCGCCGCCTCGGCATTCAGGACATTGATCGCGGCCAGCCGTTCGATCAGCGCGAAGTGGGCGCGCGGCAGGGCACGGGCAGCCATTTCTGGTTCCAGCAGCGCGCGGATCGCAGCCAGTTCCTCAATCCGCTCCGGTGTCAGGGCGGGGGTCGATATCCGGCCCGAGGACGACAAGGTCAGCGCCCCTTCGGCGACCAGCCGGCGGACCGCTTCACGCGCGGGGGTCATCGACACGCCGAACTGTTTGCCAAGCCCGCGCAGGGTCATCGGCTGGCCGGGGTCCAGCTCGCCATGCATGACCTGCTGGCGCAGCGCGCGGTAGACCCGTTCATGTGCTGCGGCGTTGGGGTCGGTGGGGCGTGCGGGGGGGCGCGGGGTCAACATGGGCGCAAGGGAAACACCCGGGGCCCCTGCGGGTCAATCCTGAAACCGCAAGCGGTGCAGCGACTGGCCGTTGGCATGGACCCAGGCGCGTTCCTTGCGCCAGTCCGGGCAGATGCGGCTGACCACGGCCCAATAGGCGGCGGAATGGTTCATTTCGACCAGATGCGCCACCTCATGCGCCGCGACATAGTCCAGCACCGAAGGCGGGGCCATGATCAGCCGCCAGGAATACATCAGCCGCCCGTCGGGCGAGCAGGACCCCCAGCGCGACCGCGTATCGCGCAGGGCAAGCTGGCTGTAGCTGCGCCCCACCAGACCGGCATAATGGGTCGAGGCCAGCGCCAACCGGTCCCGCGCCAGCACTTTCAGCCAGGCCGCCACGCGCGCCCCTGCAGCGGCGGGATCGCCCGGCACCAGCAGCCGGTCGCCTTCGACCCGCACCGCGCGGCCGTTGCCGGGGGCCAGCAGCATCTCGCGGCCTTCGACCGGGATCACCGACCCAAGGCCCACGGCACGGACCGCCGAATCGGGCATCCCCTGCAGCGTCTGGTGCAGCCAGTCCTCATGACCTTTCAGAAAAGCCAACGCCTCGCCCTCACGCGCGCGCAGCGGCATCGACAGTGTAACCTTGCCATCCAGCCGCGACACCCGCAGCGAGAATCGCCGGGCGCGGGCAGAACGCTTCAGATGCACCTCGACCGGGGGCGGGCCTGGCAGAACCGGCATGAAATCTCCTTGACGCGTCCCGACAGGATAGCCATTTCCACAGACGGACGAAAGGCTTTGACACCGGCCCGCACCTGTGGCAAGCGACCACGTTCCCGCGACCAACCACCTAAAGGGATTACCATGCCCAAAGCAGAATGGGGCACGAAGCGCATCTGCCCGACCACCGGCAAGCGCTTTTATGACCTGAACCGCAGCCCGATCGTCAGCCCCTACACGGGCGAGGTCGTGGACATCGAATCCGTGCGCCGCAAGATGGCTGCTTCGGTCATCGCGCGTGTTGCGCCCGAAAAGGACGACGACCCGCTGGTCGAGGATATCGAAGGCGAAGACGCCCTTCTGGAAGGTGCCGTCGCCGATGACGCCGAGCTGGACGATGATCTTCTGGAAGACGATGCGGACGACACCGTCTCGCTTGACGACCTGGCCGATGTGCCCGGCGACGAGGAAGAAGTCTGAACCGGCAGGCCGGGGCAAAAGCCGGATTTTTCCGCTTGCACCCCCCGGCCTGCTATCCTAAACACCCGGCATCGCGCCGCCCATGGCGCGGGTCTTACCGGCGGGGTCATAGCTCAGATGGGAGAGCGCTTGAATGGCATTCAAGAGGTCGGGAGTTCGATCCTCCCTGGCTCCACCAACTAGAACAAATAATACCAATACGTTAGCGGGCCGTCCTTCGGGACGGCCTTCGCGTTTCTGGTGCGTTTGCAGCATTCTTGCAACGTTGACGGTTGGCTCGTTTAAGCATCGGTGCCCAAACGTTCCCTGCTCCATAGTCGCCAAATTCAGGCCAATGATACCTGAGTCCCGTCCTGCGGCACACGCTTCGGCGATGGAAGGTCGAAACGGACAACACCGCGCCCGCGCATGTCCAGCAGCAGTTGGTTAAGGTGCGGACGTCTGATCGGTACACGCTCCATAGCCATATTGAACATGGGGCCGGGAAACGCTTGGCTGCGGCCTTTTAGGAAATCGAGGATAATAGACTCGGCGCGCGCGCGGTTCGCTTTGCACCCGACCCCCTTTTGCTCTTGCTGAATGGCTGCAATATCCGCCGCTGAGAACAAACTTACCTGCGGACTGTCACCATCCCGTAGGCTTTGTCGCATCTCAAGCTCTTGCTTTTCCACTTTTTCCTGAAAGTCGCGGAAAACCTCCAACCCTTTCGGGCTGTGCCTGCCGAGGATTACGCGGCTATCTCCACGAACTCAGGTCTCCATGAAGTCCAGTTGTTCGGCCATCCATGCCTCGCAATGGGCGTAGAACTGCATATCTGCTGAATGCCAGCGGGATATCTTCCAGCGCGAGTTCGGACATCGGCCGAGTGCCCGAATAGTCATTCACATGGGCTTGCACCGGATCGTCCGTCAGCGTGACGGTCTGCCCGATCCCCAGACGGCGCAGCAGCGTGGCTACATCCGCCTCCAAATGCTTCTGCCGGATGATCCAAATGGGCGGCCGGAGGGAAAAGATGTCACCGGCCTTCTTAAACCAGTCGACCTGGCTGTTGCCGACATGGCCGATCGTCAGCATGGCGGCCATCGCGGCGCGTCCTCGCACATCGTTGCAGAACAGCGCCTCGGCAAGGTCGCTGGCGTGCTCGAACTCGGCGAATATGCGCCCCTCTCTGGGCGACCAGGGATTGTTCAGGCGTGGCCGTCCCATCCGCTTGCGGCTGTAGAAGCCCGACCGGAACCGTCCCACTGGATCACGAAGGCTGAAGAAGTAGGCGTCGCCGGGCAGGACAGAACGCAGCGTCACGCCGTGG
>CAIXBE010000117.1 GCA_903917595.1 uncultured Rhodobacterales bacterium | reverse complement strand
GGGGCCTCGGGCCAGAGACCGATCATCTCGGCATGGTTCTGGGCGATCAACTCGCGGACATGGGTCACGATCAGGATGCGCTGGTCGGGCCATGCCTTTAGCACGCCCTCGATGAAGGCGGCCATGACCAGTGACTTGCCGCCCGCGGTTGGAATGACCACTAGCGGATTGCCTTTGTTATTTTGGAAATAACCGTAGATCGAAGTGATCGCGGCCTGTTGATAGGGGCGCAGGGTCAGCATGAAGCAGCCTCCGGTGTGCGAGCGTCATTTACCCAAGGGGAGCCATCGGCCATGCGGTAGGTGACGAAATCGTCGCCCGCATCGATGACCTCGCCCGGGACGAGATCGGGGATGAAGAGATGGCGGTTGCAGGCCGCACGCTGCTCGGAGGGTGCCAGCATCCGGTCGTGGCGGGCGCAGTGCCAACCCCCATCAACTGGCGTCGCATGCAGGCAGGACCGGCAGGTCACTGCCGCCCCGCCACCCTCATGGCACGCGGCATGGTGATCGCAGAACCGGCACTCAAACCAGGCCGGATCTTCGCTGATCCGTGCCGGCGGGTGTTGGGCGAAGATGACCCGACCGGCCTTTTCCAGAAGACGTTCGGCGATTTCGCCGTCGGCCTCGATGCGCTCGATATGCAGTGCATCTGTGTTCTTGCAGACGGCAACATAGAAGGCGCGGGTGATGCCCGTCAGGTGCATGTAGACCTGCATCTGTGCGGCATGCTGCGGCTTGGACAGCGCCACGCGCTTCGCGGTCAGATCGGCAAAGCTCTTGGCGGAGTGCGTCTTGAACTCCAGCACATGCCAGGTCTTCGGCGCTTCCAGCAGCCCAAGGGCCACGCCGTCCAGCGAGCCCCCGAAATGCCCGCCGTGGGCCTCAACGCGAAACTGGCGGCCAGTATCGGGATCCACTTCGAGCACAGTGGCCCCGGTGGAGCGCAGATTGCGGACCAGTCGGTCCTCTTCCAACTGCCCGGTCTCAAAGAGGCGCTGCAGGCGACCGGAATGGCGGGCGGGCGTCACCCAGCGGAAATCATACCAGAGCGCCCGGGCGCAGGATTTGCCGATGATCGACGCGCCAAGATGATCGCGGAAGCCATCTCCCTGGCGGGCCTCATAATCGGCATAGATCGCCGTCAGCGTAGGTGTTGGTGCGGCGGGAAGATCGGCCATCACAGACCCTCCCGTTCACTGCGGGCCTGCGCCGCGGCCAGAATGCCTGCCCAGGTCTCTGGGTCGTGGCGGTCACGCAGAACGCCGATCAGGGCGTCCTTCAGCGTCTCGCTGCGGCGGCGCCCCGTTCCCTGGGCCAGCAACTCGGCGCGCTCGCGGCTGAGATGGCGCAGGGCGGTACGCGCGCGGTGGAACCAGTCCGGATCGATGGGCTTGCGGCCCCGCTGGCGCGTCAGATCGGCGGTCGCGATCTGGGTCCGGATCTTGGCAATGGCATCATCGAGGTCGATCAACCGGCGCTGGTCTTCGGGCAAAGCGGGGCTGATCACGGCCACAAGGGCCGCGTTGGACATATCGGTCATGGGAGAGTTTCCTAAGATTGGGGGTGAGCGCCGCCCTGTCCATCACGGGGACAGGGCAGTGCGGTTCCTCAGCTCTTCTTGATCCAGGGTGCGGAGGCCATCTTTGTGGGCGCAGCGGTCTGCGTGGCGGGCGGCGCAGCGGGTGGTGCAGCAGGCCTGGGGCTGCGTGCCGGGGCCGCCCCACGTTCAGGCGGCAGATAGGCAATGGCATTGCTCTCGCCGTAGCCGTTCTTCGGCGGCCTAATCTTCACCTGGATCGTCATCGGGACCAGGTGCAGCTCCTCGCTGTCGCCGACCTGCAGTTTGCCTGTCGCATGGCAGATCGCCGACAGCGTGCGCTGCGCGATCTCGACCGTGGTCGGGTTCGGGTTCACCAGGTTCAGCTGATCGAAGATCTTCCTGCCCTTGCACTCCCCCTCCAGGATATCGAGCATCAGCCAAAGAAACTGGCCCATCCCATTCTTGGTGACGCGTATTTCGCTCTCGACGATCTGGGCCCGGTACTTGCCCGCAGGCAGCAGGTCATAGGCGGTGGTGGGTTCAATGCCGGAGGCATCGAAGGCAGCATCAAAACGTGCCATGGTCTTGTCCTTTCAGGGCTTATGCGGATTGGGGCATGGCTGCGAGGAACTCTGACCACGAAAGCGGCAGGGTATCGGGCAGGCCGTAACGGTTCTTGGCGAGGAAGGCGGGGCGCTCTTCGGTGTGCATGACGCGCGCACCGGACCCGAGCGCGCGGGTTACCTTTTTGTTGAAGCCGACATCGGATTTGGCGACTGAGATCTGGTAATTGGCGAAGAGCACCACATCGGAATGT
>CAIXBE010000116.1 GCA_903917595.1 uncultured Rhodobacterales bacterium | reverse complement strand
TTCGCCAGGCTGAGAAGTCTCTTCGGTCGGCCTTTCCGCGTCCTTGGAGCTTTTGCCGTAAGAGGCGGGCAACTGTTTGAGCGTTACCTTTAAGAAGCGTCGGTGAATCTGTCTAACACCGGGGATGTACGACAGAGGCGGGGCTTGCCCCTATCCTGCGAGCTTGACGCTGTTGCACCTCGCGCGCCCAGCGCGGAGTGCTTTCTTGACGGGCGGCAAGCCACCCCATTCTGCTAGTTACGATGGACTTATCGTCCCAAAAACAAACTAAGCCGCGCGGGTGAGCGCGCGGCTTAAGTATTTATTGTAGCACATTTTTTGGCTCCGGCGGTAGGGATCGAACCTACGACCAATTGATTAACAGTCAACTGCTCTACCGCTGAGCTACGCCGGAACACGGAGGGGCATATAGCAAGAGGCCTCGGGGGCGGCAAGGGGCAAAAGCCGGGAAATGCGCGGCAAGGGTCAGATCAGATGAAAGACTGCGGTTGGATGCAGGATGGGATGGGCGCTGACCAGATTTCTGGAGGCAAGATCAACAAGATGGGCCAGGACATTATGGGCGGCGGCGGGCAAAAGGTGCTGCGGAATATCGGTATAGACCGCGCGGGTCAGGTCGGGAACGGCCCTCGGACCCCGCTGCAGTTCGGCCAGCAGGGCAGCTTCGCGGGCCAGGCGGTGGGTGACTAGGTCGGCCAACCGTTGCGTGGGGTCGGCAACCGCGTCGCCGTGGCCGGGAAGCAGGCGGCTCCATCGTTGTTGCTGCAACCGGGCGAGTGAGGCCATGTAGGCCCCCATGTCTCCATCGGGCGGGGCCACCAGCGTTGTCGACCAGCCCATGACGTGGTCGCCGGAAAAGAGCGTGTCACCAAGAGCAAAGCACAGATGGCCGCCAAGATGGCCGGGGGTGTGGATCGCGGCAAGCTCCCAGTCGGGGCCGGTGATGCGGTCCCCGTCGGCAATGCGGCGGTCGGGACGGAAGGCAAGGTCCAGCCCCTCGGTCGAGGGCGGCAGATCGGCGGCAAGGGCGGTCATCAAGGGGCTGCGCCCATCGATTGCGGTGCCGTAGGCGAGTACCTCGGCCCCGGTCAGGGCGGCAAGGCGGGGCACAAGCGCGGAATGGTCGCGGTGGGCATGGGTGACAAGGATCGTGGTGATGCGCGCGCCGGTGGGAAGCGCGGTCAGGATCGCCTGCAGATGGTCGTCCAAGTCGGGGCCGGGGTCGATCACCGCAACCTGCGCCCCGCCGATCATCCAGGTATTCGTCCCCGACCCGGTCAGGGGCGAAGGATTGGCGGCCCGCAGGCAGCGGATGGGGGGGGCAATCCGGGGCCCGATCTGGAGGCCGGAACTCACCGGCACCCTCTGGCCAAGCGAGGGGCCGGGGGATAGTCTTGGCAACCATGGCAGTTTGGCAACATATCGTCCCCCGAAGTCTTTACGGCCGTGCGGCGCTGATCCTGCTGGCGCCGATCGTCATCATCCAGCTGGTCTTTTCGGTCGAGTTCATCCAGCGCCACTATGAAGACGTGACCCGGCAGATGACGCAAGGGGTGGCGATTGATCTGGAGTATCTGATCGCCGAGATCGAAGCAGCCGAAACTCCACAGGACGCCCTGTCCAGGGTGGGGCCAGTTGCGACCGCCCTTGGTGTGACGTTGACGCTGCCAGCCGGGGACCGCGCGCCAGTTGCGGACCTGACGCAGGTTCTGGACCTCTCGGGGCAAACCATCATCGACACCCTGCATTCGCAACTGCCGTCGTTGGCAGCGGCGGATGTCACGGATCCAGGCCGGGTGGTCCGCTTGCTCTTTGACACGCGCCACGGGCCGGTTCTGGCCGAGTTGAGCCGCAGGCGGATGTCGGCGACCAATCCGCATCAGCTTTTGGTTCTGATGGTTTTTACCTCGATCCTTATGGCGATCATCGCCTATGTTTTCTTGCGTAACCAGTTGCGCCCGATCACCAAACTGGCGCAGGCGGCCGAGGATTTCGGCAAGGGTCGAACGGTGTCCTACCGGCCACGCGGCGCACAAGAGGTGCGGGCGGCAGGCCGGGCGTTTCTGGACATGCGCGCTCGGATCGAACGGCAGATCGAACAACGCACCCTGATGCTGTCGGGGGTCAGCCACGACCTGCGCACCCCCCTGACCCGGCTGCGGCTGGGGCTGGCCTTGCTGCCCGAGGATGCCGAAACCCGGTTGCTGCAGAACGACGTTGCCGACATGGAGCGGATGGTCGAGGAATTCTTGGCTTTCGTCCGCGGAGACGCGATGGAAAGCCCGGAGCTGACCGATGTGGTGGCCTTGGTGACCGATATTCTGGCACGCGCCGACAGCGGGGCGGTGCTGGCCGGGGTGACAGGTGGGACCGCTTTGGTGGCGCTGCGCCCTCAGGCCATCGCGCGGGCAGTCGAAAATCTGGTGTCGAATGCGCTGCGCTATGCCGCCAAGGTCGAGGTCCGGCTGGAGTTCATGGACCATTCCTTGCGCATTTCGGTCGACGATGACGGTCCCGGCATTCCCGCCGCTCAACGTGACGAGGCGCTGCGGCCGTTCACCCGGCTGGACCAGTCGCGTGATCCGAACCGGGGTGGTGGCGTCGGACTGGGGCTGTCGATTGCGGCTGACATCGCCCTTAGCCATGGCGGCGCGCTGCGGCTGGGCACCAGCGAACGGCTGGGCGGATTGCGGGTTGATCTGGTGATCGCCCAGTAGGATGGTTCAAGTCTTGCTTGAACCGACGTCAGCGAGAGGCACCGACCACCAGAATCCAGTGCAGCTTGCTGTCTGGGGCTGCGCTGACGGCGATCCCGATGCCGACCTCCTTGGCCTTGCGCAAAAGGATGTTGTCGCGGTGTTTCTCCGAATCCATCCACCATTCCACCGCCCGCGCGCCGCTGCCAAAGCCGCGGCCGGTGTTTTCGGCGGCGGCGCGGAACGCATAGCCCGCCTTGCGCAGCCGGGTTTTCAGCGTGCCCCCGTCCGAGGAGTCGTGGCTGATGGATTGGCGGTCTGCATTGTCGCAGGCCAGGCTTTGCGCCGCTTTGTCCAGTTTTGGCGACGGTCTGAGTGCTGAAAGCCCTTGCGCCTTGCGTTCGGCGTTCACGTTGGCCAACACCTCTGCCTGCTGGGCGGCGGCATCGTCGGGGACGTCGCAAGCAAAGCCGGGAGCTGCCAGCGAAAGCAGGGTCGTCGCCGCAACGACGGCAAGGCGGGAACGGGCGAGCATGGCCTTACTCCGGTTTGGCAAACCCAAATCTCGCACAAAAGTCCGGCGGGTTTTGGGCGGAATATGGCAATCCCGGGATGATTGCGCGGCCAATGGCCCTGGATTTCCACCTTAAGGCGAGAATCTGCCGATTGCACCGCCTCGGAAACGTTACTTTCCATTCCGGCGCCCTGCAGCAAGGATGCACGCGGACAGGGGGCGGGCATGCTTGACGGATTGATGCGCGAAGTGATCGACACGCCTTTGAACCGGGGGGGGCGGTGGCTGGCCTTGCGCGGGGCCTCGGCCGACATGGTAACGCTGGTCGGGCTGGGCTTTGGGCTCATTGCGGCGGCACTGTTGGTCGCGGGCTGGTCGGGCGTTCTGGTCGCGCTGCCGCTTTTGGCGAACCGTCTGGCCGACGGACTTGACGGTGCTGTGGCGCGGGCGCGGGGCAAGTCGGACTTTGGCGGCTATCTGGACATCACCTGCGATTTCGCATTTTACGGCGCGATCCCTTTGGCATTTGTGCTGGCGGACCCGGCGATGAACGGCGCGGCAGGGGCGTTCCTGCTGGCCAGCTTCTATCTCAACGGGGCGACGTTCCTTGGCTTTGCAATCCTGGCGGAAAAGCGCGGGCTGACCACAAGGTCGCGTGGCGAGAAGTCGCTGTATTTCACTGCCGGGTTGATGGAGGGGACCGAGACAATCGCAGTCTTTGTGGTCATGGTCCTGTGGCCCCCTCTGTTCGTGCCATTGGCCTGGGTCTTTGGCGTCTTGTGCATCGTCACGGCACTGGCGCGGGTGATCCTGGCGCGGCGGGTCTTTGACTGACGGCCCTCACCAGAATGAACCGCCCGCCCTTGCAGCCCCCGGCGCGCGATACTAAGACTCTGGCAAGCATCCGGCGAATATACATCGATCATCACGAGGCAGGTTTGACATGAGAGATCCGGTTTCCACCTTCTACAACTTCATCATTCCAACCGTTGAAGAAACCAATGCCCGCGGATCGATCCGCTATGACATCTTTTCGCGCCTCTTGAAGGAGCGGATCATTTTCGTCGCAGGTCCAGTGCATGACGAAATGGCGACCGTCATCGTGGCGCAGCTGTTGTTCCTTGAGGCGGAAAATCCGTCCAAGGAAATCTCGATGTACATCAACTCGCCCGGTGGCGTGGTGACATCCGGCATGTCGATCTATGACACGATGCAGTACATCAAGCCCAAGGTGTCCACCGTCTGCATCGGGCAGGCGGCCTCCATGGGGTCCCTGCTGCTGACCGCTGGCGAAAAGGGCATGCGTTACAGCCTGCCGAACAGCCGGATCATGGTCCACCAGCCTTCGGGCGGCTATCAGGGGCAGGCGACCGACATCCTGATCCACGCCCGCGAGACCGAGCGTCTGAAGCAGCGCCTGAACGAGGTTTACGTCAAGCACACCGGCAACGACTATGACAGCGTGGTCAAGGCGCTGGAGCGTGACAACTTCATGTCCGCCGAAGAGGCCAAGGACTGGGGCCTGATCGACGAAATCGTCGCTCCGCGCAACAAATCGGATATTCCGGCGTAAAGATAACGTTTTCCCCGGCGACATCTTGCCGGGGGATTTCAGGTTGTGGCGGCTTAGGGCTTGGCCTAGACTTCACTAAAGGGCCGGGACACCGGAAATAGACAGAGGACATCCATGGCGACGAACTCAGGCAGCGACAGCAAGAACACGCTTTATTGCTCGTTCTGCGGCAAGAGCCAGCATGAAGTGCGCAAACTGATCGCCGGACCCACCGTCTTTATCTGTGACGAGTGTGTCGAGCTGTGCATGGACATCATCCGCGAAGAGACGAAGACCACCGGTCTGAAGTCAAGCGATGGCGTGCCGACACCGCGCGAGATCTGCAAGGTGCTGGATGACTATGTGATCGGCCAGATCCATGCCAAGCGTGTGCTGTCGGTTGCGGTCCACAACCACTACAAGCGGCTGAACCATTCTTCGAAGACCGACATAGAACTGTCGAAGTCCAACATTCTGCTGATTGGCCCCACCGGTTGCGGCAAGACCCTGCTGGCGCAAACGCTCGCGCGGATTCTGGACGTGCCCTTCACCATGGCCGACGCGACCACGCTGACCGAAGCGGGCTATGTCGGCGAGGATGTGGAGAACATCATCCTCAAGCTGCTGCAGGCCTCGGAATACAACGTAGAGCGCGCACAGCGCGGCATCGTCTATATCGACGAGGTCGATAAAATCACCCGCAAGTCGGACAACCCATCGATCACTCGCGACGTGTCGGGTGAGGGCGTGCAGCAGGCCCTGCTGAAGATCATGGAAGGCACCGTCGCCAGCGTACCGCCGCAGGGCGGTCGCAAGCATCCTCAGCAAGAATTTCTGCAAGTGGACACGACGAACATCCTGTTCATCTGTGGCGGTGCGTTTTCCGGGCTGGAAAAGATCATCGCGCAGCGCAACAAAGGCTCGGCGATCGGTTTCGGCGCCGATGTAAAGGGCCCGGAGGAGCGGTCTGTCGGTGAGCTTTTCAAGCAGCTGGAGCCTGAGGATCTGCTGAAGTACGGCCTGATCCCGGAATTCGTCGGCCGTCTGCCGGTGATCGCCACCCTGACCGATCTGGACGAACCGGCCCTGGTCACGATCTTGACCGAACCGAAGAACGCGCTGGTCAAGCAATACCAGCGCCTGTTCGAAATCGAAGGTGTCAAGCTGACCTTCACCCCCGACGCTCTGGTCGCCATCGCCAAGCGCGCGATCAAACGCAAGACCGGCGCCCGTGGCCTGCGATCGATCATGGAAGACATTCTTCTGGATTCGATGTTCGAACTTCCTGGCATGGACGGGGTCGAGGAGGTCGTGGTCAAGGAAGAGGCGGTCACCAGCGGGGCCAAACCGATGCTGGTCTATACCGAAGTGAAGAAGAAAGAGCCGGCCAAGGCCTGACGGCCCACTCATCAAGCCCTTGCGGGCTTTCTTCGCTGGGTACCAAGGAATTGGATGGGCCACAGCAAACACGGACCGCAAGGAACGGATGAGCGGCTGCAGGTGCAGACCGCCGGTTGATGCTGGACCTTGCCAAGCCTTTCCGGCATATCATTCCCACGCACAAGCCGGAGGCCGACCATGTATTTCCTCAAACGCCTGCTTACCTGGTGGAACAGCCAGACCATTGGCACCCAGCTTTTCACCGCCCGCAAAGGCGTGAAGGTCGGTGAGGACGAGGGCGGCAACATCTTTTACCAGACTCGCGACGGCAAACGCCGCTGGGTGATCTTCAACGGCGAGATGCAGGCAAGCCGCGTGTCGCCGGACTGGCATGGCTGGCTGCATTTCACCTGGGACGAGCCGCCGACCAGATCGCCTCTGGCCCACAAGGCATGGGAAATCCCGCATCAGGAAAACCTGACCGGCACCGATGCGGCCTATGCTCCTCCCGGGTCGATCCGTCGTGCGGCCCCGGCCGCGCGGCGCGACTACGAGGCTTGGCAGCCCGAGTGATGGCTTACGAACGCGCAGAAATTTTGGCGGGTGCGGCGATCCTGGCCGTGGCGATCGGCTTTGCGGTTTATGCCGGGCAAGGGTCCGGTCTGATGCGCCAGCCTGAAAGTTATCCGCTGCTGGCCAGCTTCCGGTCAGTCGAGGGGATCACCGTCGGCTCGGACGTGCGGCTGGCGGGTGTAAAGGTAGGCACGATCACCGATCTGACCCTGAACCCGCAGACCTTTTTTGCCGATGCGAAGATCGAAGTGCGCAATGACGTGCTGCTGCCCACCGATTCCGCGATACTGATTTCGTCCGAAGGCCTTCTGGGTGGCAACTTCGTCGAGATCCTGCCCGGCGGCGCGCTGGAGAATCTGGCTCCCGGCGAAGAGATCGAGGATACCCAAGGTGCGGTCAGCCTGATCACGTTGCTGTTGAAGTTCGCCGGTGGCAGCGCCGAAGACGCCGCTGCCACCGATGAAGCCTTGAGCCCATGAAGGCGTTCGCGCTGTTCTTGGCGTTGGCGCTTCCGGCGGCCTCGCAAGAGGCACCCGATCCCGGTGCTTTGATCGGCTACACCGAGGCCGAAGGCGGGTCGTTGCGGTTTCTGGACAAGCTGACCAGCGATACCGGTGATGTGTCTCTAAGCCGGGGGCAGGCGGCCAAGTTCGGGCGGCTGGTGGTGCGGCTGGATGGCTGCCGCTATCCGACCGAGAACCCGGCCTCGGATGCCGCGGCGCATCTGACCATCATCGAGGAAGTGACCGAGGCGCAGCTTTTCAATGGCTGGATGCTGGCGTCCTCGCCGGCGCTGTCGGCGCTGGACCACCCGCGTTACGACGTCTGGGTGCTGGCTTGCATCCTGCCAGAGGCACCGGCGGAAGAAGCCGTCCCGGAAGAATAGCCCTGGGGCTGAAATTCTGCCTTTGCCAGCAATGCCTTGGCCAGCAGCTGGCGATATTTCGTCCTTGGGACTTCGATCCCGCCAAGGCTGAACAGATGCGGGGTCAGGAACTGGGTGTCGAACAGCTGGAACCCCCCGGCCCGCAACCGGTCGACCGCATGCGCAAGCGCGATCTTCGAGGCATCTGTGACCTTCGAGAACATGCTTTCGCCAAAGAACGCCGAACCAAGGGTGACGCCGTAGACGCCCCCGACAAGGCGGTCATCCTGCCAGACCTCGATGCTGTGGGCGTGACCGCGCTGGAAAAGCTGCAGATACAGCGCCTGAATCCGGTGGCTGATCCAGGTTTCCGGGCGATCGGCGCAGGCCTCGACCACTTCGGTAAAAGCGGTATCGAACGTCACCCGGAAACCGCCGGTCCGCATGTGGCGAACCAGTGAGCGGGACACATGAAAGCCATCCAGCGGCAGGATACCGCGCTGGCGCGGGTCGACCCAGTGCAGGTCGGGATCGTCGCGGCCTTCGGCCATCGGGAAGATGCCCATGGCATAGGCGCCAAGCAGGTTCTCGGGCGTGACTTCGGGGTCGGTCATTGCGCCGCGACCACCGCGCAAAGCCGCGCTGACAACGCCTCGGCCGCGCGTTTGGCCCAGAGCGGAGCATCCTCGCCAAGGACAAGATGCAGCGGGACCGGCGGCAGGCGGGGCAGGGTGCCAAGGGTTTCGTGTTCGATCAGATCGGCGGGCCCGGTCCCGGCCGCAACTGTCGTCACTGCGCGGCCCGAGCGGACGGCGGCAAAGATCCCGGCCTGACCGCGCGACTGCACGCCCACGCGCCAAGGTTGACCGACGCTGTCCAGTGTCCGCGTCATCGTGCGGCGAAAGACGCAGCCGTCGGGATAGGCGGCCAGCGTAACCTCGGCTGCCGACCAGCCGGGCGCGGTCAGCCAGCGCAGCGGCAGGTCCACCGTCTGCAGGGTCCGGGCGGGGCGGGCGGCGGTGGTGACCATGGCAAGGTCGATCTCGCGCCGCTCCAGCGCGGCCAGAAGGTTGGCGGAAAGGTCGCACGAGAGCTCGATCTCCAGCCGGTCAAAGCTGGGACCAAGGTCGGCGATCAGGCCGCCAAGCCAGCCCGAGGCATAGTCGTCCGGCATCCCCAGCCGCAGCTTGTCGCGGGGGGGGCGCGAGCGGGTCAGCGACATCATCTCGTCATAAGCCGACAGGACCCCCAGCGCGCGGGCGTAAAGCTCGGCACCGCGTGGGGTGGGTTGCAGGCCCCCCGGTCGGCGCAGGAACAAGGGCGCGCCGATTTCGGTTTCCAGCAGTTTCAGGCGCATCGACATCGCCCCTTGGGTGCAGGCCATCTGGTCCGCCGCGCGGCTGATCGACCCCGCCTCGTGGATCGCGACAAGACTGCGCAGAAGGCGAAGCTCGATGTCCATTTTGTGGCCCTGGCCCATAACCCCGGCTGATACCCGCATCAGCGACTTTCGTTCGACAGTTAGCACGCAGCGGATCAGCATTCCAACGTCACTTGCAACGGAGGGTTGGCATGCGCGTCGGGTTTATCGGCTTGGGGACGATGGGAAAGAACGCGGCGGCGAATGTCCGGCGCAAGGGGTTCGAGATGGTGGTGCATGACATCCGCCCCGACGCGGCGGCCCCTTTGGTGGCGATGGGGGCCAAGGCGGCGACCAGCCCGGCCGAGGTTCTTGCGGCGGTGGATGTGGTTGTCAGCATGGTCTTTGGTCCGAAAGAGGTCGAACAGGTCATGCGCGGACCGGGCGGTTTCCTGTCGGGCGATCCCAAAGGCAAGGTCTGGATCGACATGACCACGTCTTCGCCTTTCCTGATGCGGGAATTGGCGGCGGAGTTCGAGGCGGCGGGTGGTCAGGCCGTTGATGCGCCAGTTACCGGGTCAGTCGATGCGGCGATCCGGGGTGACATGCCGATGTTTGTCGGCGGCACCGATGCGGTGATCGAACGGGTCCGTCCGGTGATCGAGGCGATGGGAGAGCTGCGCAAGGTCGGAGCCTATGGCAACGGCTATGTGGCCAAGCTGGTGAACAACCAGTTGTGGAAGATCCACGCCGCCGCGATTGGCGAGGCGATGGTGACGGCCAAGCTGGCGGGGCTTGATCCGCTGACCTGGTGGGAGGTGATGAAGGGCGGGGCG
>CAIXBE010000115.1 GCA_903917595.1 uncultured Rhodobacterales bacterium | reverse complement strand
TTGCAGGATCTGCGTGACGAAGACCTCGCACTTGGCGTCCTTGGCCCGCGCGGTGCGGATCTGCGAGAGGACAGCTCGCACCTGGCCTGCCTCGTCGTCGAAGAAGGCACCCAGGCTGCCCACCGGCGAGATGTCAAGAAGATCGTCACGGTCCTCGAGGTCATCCTCGGACAGGGTCACCGCCGCGCTACCTCCGCCGGCCTCCAGACGGACAAGGCGCTTTTCCAACGCGCGCTCGATTGCGGCCAGCGACGACGAGGCCAGCTTGCGATAAGTCGTCATGACGAAACCAATTGCCCGCCCAAGCGTCCTGTCCTTGGAGGCATTGGAGGCACGATAGCCTTCGGTGAGATAACGCAGCAGGGCGGAATTCGCGAGCACCATCTCGGGCGAGGGGCGAACGCTGAAGCGGCGCGTGTCATGTCCGCGGAAAATCAAGCGCCCCTCGGCGTCGGTCACCGTGCTCTTGCGGTTGCGGATGATGATTTCGCCCACGATCTCCGGGTTCATCGCCAGAGTCGAGATCTCGGGTGCTAGGTCGGGCCGGACCAGCTCCATCAGGGCCGCAAAACGCCGGGTCTTGCCCTGGTGCGGCGTTGCGGTCAGCAATAGGAAGGCATGGGAGCGGTCACGCAGCGCTCGCGCCAAGGCATAACGTTCGGTCTGCTCTCCGGTCTCAGATTTGCCAAGACGGTGGGCTTCGTCAAAGATGATCGCATCCCAATGGCCCGCCGAGAGCAGCATGGCGAGGTTTTCCGGTCGCTTGGCCAAGTCCAGCGACACGATGATGTTTTCGCGCAGTCGCATGGCCTCGACATGTTCGGGGGTGAAGTCCCGGCCATAGATCTCGAAGAAGCGACCGAAGCGGCCCCGCATTTCTTCTTTCCACTGGCGGGTCAGAGATGAGGGGCAGATCACCAGCACGCGACGGCAGCGGTTGCGCTGCGCTAGTGCGTGCAAGATAAGGCCGACCTCGATAGTCTTTCCAAGGCCCACGTCATCGGCGATCAGCCAGCGGGCCTGGGGTGCCGTGACAACCCGGCGCGCAACGTCCAGCTGGTGCGGCAGCGGGTCGATGTCCAGCCGCCCGAAAGCCCCGGTGTTCGAATTCCAGATCTTGAGCGCATTGGCAAGTATGCGTAGCCGCGTCCGCTCGGCGTGGTCGGGATGCTGGCCGGTCTGGTGCTGGATCGCCCGCGCCTCGACGGGTTTCGCGTTGGACAAAAGGCGCCAGTCTAGCCAACGGCTCTCACCCGTCTCTGCGAACTGGACCATAACCTGGTCGAAGCCCGCCAGACGCCGCGTGGTAAGGACCCGTCCCGCCCCAAGCCCATCCCCGCGCGCGTTTTTGTGTTGCACGTGCTGGCCTGTCACATAACCGGGCCGCATGTCAGCCAGTCTGTGCCAGGCCCGGACCGATCCGGACAGAAAGAGTCCTTCGACCGGTGCCTTCCTTGGCCGGAGCTCGATCACGACCCCGACCGCAGGGTCGTCCCCGACACGCACCACTGCTCCGAGAGAGGGAATGAGGGGCGTCATTTCGTATTTTCCTTCTTCTTGGCCTTGTTCCGGCCCTTGTCTAGCTTTTCCTCTTTCCCGATTGGCTCTGGGGGAGGTGGTTCCGCGATCAGCGCCAGGTTTATGTCCAACAGGCGCTTTTGGTCGTGTGTCACGGCTAGGACGATTTTACATGTGTCGCGGTCAAGCCCGACAATCTTGGCCAAGCCATGAGAGGACAACGAAGAGATCTTGGCCCGCGTGCCAGCTGCCCCATCGAAACGCTTCTCTGCGAAAAGATAGGTGCGGCAGAACCCGGTCGCGATCGCAACGGTTGGGGAGAGTGCCACGAGGTCGGCTAGGCCGAAGTTGTCTTCGCACGCGGCTTCCTCGAAGTTGCGATGATTGCGGATCCGGGCAGGCTCGAGCGAGAATTCCCCCGCTCGGGGTGCCAACTTGCGCTCGAACTGCCAGACCAAACTTCCGCGGTTATCGCCCAGTTGGAACCTTTCCGGACCATCGGCGGCCTCATCATAGACTTCCTCCGGCGTTTCCAGCAGCATCGCGGGTGCCAACTGCCGAAGGAACTCTGCGTAGGTGAAGAAGGCCATCACTTCGACTGGAGAAACGGCCTTGGGCCTTTCCAGCTCCGTCCATGCATCGAACCAATCTTCACCCATCGCACGCGCAGCCTCGATCAGGCCAAAGGTCCTCACGAGGTGAATGGCCGTTGGCCAGCCGAAGGCAAGGCGCTGGACGGGGCTGCGTCGGACGTTCCAGGACGACATCGCAGACCGTTTCTCGGCCCAAAGCCAGGGTTGGTCGCGCCAGAGGCACCGGAGTTGGGCTGCCTCTTCGATGTCTTCGAGGCTGGCCCCCTGGCCAAGCAGGCGCTGCAAGGCCGCGTGGCTGGCAGGGTGTTGAAATTCCTCGACGACGGTCCGAAACCGGCGATGAAGTCCTCTGCGGTCTGCGACGCGGAAAGCCCCGAGTGAAAGGACGAGCTCGGCGGCCGCG
>CAIXBE010000114.1 GCA_903917595.1 uncultured Rhodobacterales bacterium | reverse complement strand
GCCACGATGCCAAGGAAGGCCTGTGTCCGCGCCCAATGCGCCGAATGTTCGGCCACATCCAGCGTTGAAATCCGTTCGGCAGAGACATCCTCGCCCGCCATTTCCGCCATCAGTGCGGCCAGGCTTTCGGCCAGATCAAAGAGGGCGGAGCGTGGAAAATCGGTGGTGCCGGTCTTCAAAAGCCCGTCCAGAAGCTGCGACAGCTCCAGCCGCCGCCGCAGGGCCGGAACCGACGCAGGTAGGGAAAAAGTGCCAAGGCTGTCCACCTCGGTCACCAGCACAAGGCGCGGCAGAAGCAGCGCGCCGCGCGCTTGCAGGCAGTCCTGAACCCGCCGCCGCATCCGCTGCGTGTTCAAGATCAGCGTCACCTTCGCCATCGCTTCGGGCGGTTGTCCGGCCACCCGGGTCAGCAGACCCGCAACCAGTTCAGCCGGGAAATCTACCCCCGGTGGCAGGGCGAAAAGGTTGGGGGTTGCGTCAGTCATGCGGGGCAGAGTGAAGCAGCCGCTCGGCCTCGGCAATCCCTTGCGGATGACCGACATCGCACCAGCCGCCTTGATGCGCGACGCCAAAGGCGGTGCCAGCCGCAATCATCGCGTTCCAGGGCTGGTTCAGCGAAAAGACTGCATCGGGGATCCCGTGCAGACGCGCCGGGTCAAGGATCGACGCACCGACATAGACCTGATCCTCCCCCCCCGCCCCGCGTGAGATGCGGCCCGAGTCGTCCAGCGCAAAGTCCCCTTTGGCGGCGTGGCCTCGGGTTGCGGCAACCGGCAGCAGCAGCAGCAATGCTTCCATCCGCGTGCCGTCCCAGGCCGCTGCCAGTTCCAGCAGAGGGTTCTCGCCGGTCCAGATGCCGTCGCTGTTCAGAATGGCAACTGGCCCGGTCCCCAGCAGAGGCAAAGCTGCCCGCAGCCCGCCGCCGGTTTCAAGGATCTGGTCCGCCTCGTGACTGATGGACACACCGCGACCTGCCAGATGCGTTGCGATCTGGTCGGCCTGGTAATGCGTGTTGACCACGACCTTGCGCACGCCCGCATCGTCTGCAGCCGTAAGCGCGTGGTCGATCAAAGCTTTTCCAGCCACCGGAATCAGCGGCTTTGGCCGGTCGCGGGTCAGGGCCCCCATCCGGGTGCCGAACCCGGCGGCGAAGATCATCAGCGGGAAGGGGAAGTCGCGCATTGGCTTTCGATCCGCATCAGGAGTTCCGGGGTGGGTTCAGGCAGAAGCCGAGCGCATTCGGCGCGCAGACCGGTCAGGGCGGGATGCGCAAGGTTGCGTTGCAACTGTCCCCAGACCCTTGGGATCAGCGGCAGATAACCGGGCTTACCAGAACTGAGGCAAAGCCTTGTAAAGACGCCCAGAATCCGCAAGGCCCGCTGCGCGCCAAGCACGGCATACTGTGCGGCAAAGGCCTTGGCCTCCGCACCTGTTGCCGCCACGAACCGGGCGATCATCGCGGTTTCGGTCGCGGGTGTCACATCGCGGCGGGCATCTTGCAGCAGCGACACAAGATCATACCCCGGCTGGCCCATCTGCCCCAGTTGAAAGTCCAGCAGCCCGACCTTTGCCAACCCGACACGATCCGGTAGCCACAGCAGATTGTCGGCATGAAAGTCGCGCAGGATCAGCACGCGCGGCCGGTCTGCGTGGGTGGCAAGCGCCGAAGTCAATGCAGCCAGCAAGGGTTCGGGATCGGCCCGGTTTCCGGCCGCGGCCAAGGCATAACAGTCAACCGCCAGCCCAGCGGCCTGTGCCCAGTCGGCGGCCGAAAGGTCCGGCAGGCCCATTGGAGCGGGGGCGGTCTGCAGATGGTGCAGCACGTCGACGGTAGGGGCATAAAGCGCGGCCTCGCGGTCGGGGTTTGCCTTCAGCAATCGGGTGAGAAGCGCGTCGCCAAGGTCCTCCAACAACAAAAAGCCTTCAGCAATGTTTTCGGCAAAGATTTCGGGTGCGGAAAGCCCGACCCCGCGCAGGTGCCGCGCCATGCTGACGAAGGCCTGCACATCATCCGCGCCGCCGGGCGGGCTGTCCATCAGCACCGCTGTCCGCCCGTCAAGCTGCAATCGCTCATAGCGCCGGTCGGACGCGTCACCGGCCAGATGGCTCCGTTCAGCAGCGCCCCAATCAGACTCTGCCAGAAACCGGACAGCCGCCTTTGCCCGGTCAGTCATCTTGTAGCACCTTCCGCAGATGGTCGGACCCGCCCATGATCCTGGCCAGACGTCCGTCGCCAAGGCTTTCCAGCCTCAGGCGCAGCGCGCCTTGGGGTTGGTGCCGCCCAAGCCGGTCCGGCCATTCCACCAGACAGATTGCCTTCTGGAACGCGTCTTCAAGGCCCAACTCCCACACTTCGTCCGGGTGGGTCAGGCGGTAAAGGTCGGCATGCCAGATTTCGGTCCCATTGGCCTCATAGACCTGAACCAGAGTGAACGTCGGCGAGGGAACCTCTTCTTCTTGCCCGCAAAGTGCGCGGATGAAGGCGCGGGCAAGGCAGCTTTTCCCGGCCCCGATCGGCCCTTCCAACAGGATGCAATCGCCCACCCGTGCCGCCCGCGCGAGCCTTGTGCCCAAGGCTGCGGTTTCGGTTTCGGTTGCCAGAGGCAAAAGGGTATCCGGAGTGTCGCTCATGCGCTGAGTCTAGCTGCGGGCAGGGCCGCTGCAAGCGGGATCGGTCGACCCGGCGGTCAGGCGGACATCAGTTGCGACATGACCGGTTCAAGCCGTGCGGGCCCATCCTCGGCCATCCGGGCGCGGAAGGTGATCAGCGTGGCCCCGCTGGCCAAGGGGCGGAAGTGGCATGCGATCTGCCGTCCATCCAGCAGCCGCGCTTCGCCGTCCCAGGCGGTGCGGTCGCCGACGGTGCAGACAAAGTCGGATGCGTCATCCCACAGGATGCTGGGCGCAGAGTGGTCGCGCCACCAGGCACAAAGCCGGGTGATCCCGGCGTCGGACAAGAGGACCGCCGGGTCGTGGTTCCAAAGCTGCGCATAGGCCTGATTGGACATCACCAATTGCCCGCCCTGCGAAAAGACTGCGACGGCCTCGTCCACGGCGTCGATGACCGATTGACCAAGCTCAAGGTCGGCCCGGTAGCGCCGGGTGCGGGTCATTTCGGTCGAGATATCCTCGAACATGAAGGCAAGCGCACCGTTGGGGTGCGGTCGGCCCAGCACCCGGTAGGTGCGCCCGCCCGGCAGGCTCCAGGTTTCCTCGAACAGACCCTGCGATGCCTCTTCCTCAAGCTTGGTCAAATGCCTGCGCCAGCTGCGATAGTTCTTCGGTTCCGGCAGCATCGCCTTGGCCCGCATCGCGTCCAAAACCGCGCTGAGCGTCGGTCGCGAGATCAGGAATTCAGGCGGCAGGCCGGTCAAGTCGGCTAGCGCCGGGTTGAACAGTTGCAAGACGCGGGTGCGGTCAAAGATTGCAAGGCCGATTGGCAGGTCGGCGAAGGTCTTGGTCAGCGTCTGCATGAATTCGCGCAGGGAGGCTTCGGCCTTGACGGTGGCGTTCGCCGCCTGCGCATAACAGAGGGTCTCGCTCCCCTGGGGCAAGTAGGTCAGTTCGAACCACTCAGCCCCCCCCTGCATCACCAGTTTGGCACGCGGCGGTCCGCCAGTGGTGCCCTTGGGAGTGTCGAAAAGCCGGGGCAGCGGCCAGGACAGTTCTTCGTTGTCGGCCAGAAGTTCCACCGCGCGGATCATGTAGGCGTGGTTGGCCCAGATCACCTCGGACTTATGGTTTTCGCGCCAAATCAGGGTCGGCGACAGTGACAGGACCGCGCGCTGGGCCAGAACCTCTTGCTGCAGAGCGGCCAGAGTGGCGCGATCCTGCTGACCAGAAGCGTGATCCTTGCCGGTGTCGATCATCGTCAGCCGGGTAAGGCCGGTCAGGTGTTCCGCCCTAAGCAGAACCGGCGGAATGATGTCCGGACCCGAGGCGATGATCATCTGGCCGGTCCGCGGCAGGGTTTCCAGCAACTGCTTCAGCCCCGGAAACATCGGACCAAGACACGCCAGAACCCGGGGCAAGGCGCCATTGTCATCCCCGTCCGACAACAGGGACCGGGCGTCGGGTGTGGCATCCAAAAGCCGGTCACCATCAAACAAAAAGGCGGTTGCGGGCCGGTCGGGCGCGAACAGGCTGGGCCGGGCAGACGCAAAACGCGATTGCCAGGCCGCCAGCAAGGACAGACTGGCAAGAACGACAAATGTGGCGCTAAGCACCATTGCAGCAGCGGAAATCCAGTCGTCCGACATGACAGGCCACCCCCTGAGAACATGAGGGCACCCTACGGGATAAATGCTTAATCGAGGGTTAACCCCGAATCGCGGTGTGAGAGATGCCGATTCACTGCCTATTCCGCGATTTGCTGGTTCAGCCCCAGGGCCGTCGCTGCCGGAGCCTCGATTTCCGCCCGGTCCCATCTGATCTGGACTACGGCCCCGCTGCGTTCCGGCCGGGTTTCGGGGGGCAGGAAGGGATCCGTCGCATTGGCAAAGGTCAGGTCTGCTCCCGACCGCTCCAACAGGGTCTTGGCGATGAAAAGCCCCAGCCCCATGCCTTCATAGCCGGGCCGATCCGCAGCGGGAGAAGCAGCGGACCGGTGCCGCACGAAAGGGTCGCCGATGCGCCCGATCACGCTGGCAGGATAGCCGTCGCCGTCGTCGATGATCCGCAAGGTGATTGTGCTTTCGGTCCATTCCGCATCAATCCAGACGGCAGACCGGGCGAAATCGACCGCGTTCTGGATCAGGTTTCGAAGACCGTGAATGATCTCGGGCCGACGCCCGATTGACGGCTCGCGGGGGTGGCCCAAGGTTGGGGATCCGGCAATCTCCACCCGCTTGCCGCGCGCCATGTGCGGCTCGGCGGCCTCACGCAGGACCGCGCCAAGAGGAGCGTGGCGCAGATGCAGGTCGTCCTTTCCAGCCCGCCCCATGTCGCGCAGGATGTCGCGGCAGCGGTCGGCCTGTTCGGCGATCAGGCGCACATCCTCCAGCAGCGCGGGCTGATCCTTCAGGTCGTCGATCAGTTCCGAGGTCACCAGCTTGATCGTCGCCAGCGGCGTTCCCAACTCATGCGCGGCGGCCGCGACGACCCCGCCAAGGTCGGTCAGCTTTTGTTCACGCGCCAGCGCCATCTGGGTCGCCATCAGCGCCTGAGACATCGACCGGATTTCGGTCGCGACCCGGCGCGAATATAGCCCAAGGAACAGGATCCCGATCACGATCGACAGCCAGAAGCCAAAGGCAAAGACCGGCGGGATGACCAGCGCCGAGCCGTCGGCCCGCAGCAATGGCACCTGCCAGAAGACCGCAAGGGTGATCAGCAGGATCGCCGCTCCGCCCAGCATCACCGTCGACCGCAACCGCAGCGCGCTGGCGGAAATGGTGACCGGGGCCAAGACCAGCAGCGCAAAGGGGTTGGACAGGCCGCCGGTCAGGAAGATCAGGAAGACAAGCTGCCCCAGATCGAACAGCAGGGTCAGAAAGACCTCGGTCTCGCTAAGCCGGCGGTTTTCCGGCAGAAGCGTGATTGCTAAAAGGTTGGCAAGGACTGAAGCGCCGACCACCAAGTAGCAAGCCACCAGCGGCAGGTCGAAGCCATAGATCCAGTCCGCCGCAAGGATTGCCGCAAGCTGCCCGGCAATGGCGGTCCAGCGCAATAGGATCAGCGTCCGCAGCCCGACCCAGTGACTGCGATCGTCCTGTGGCAAAAGCGACGGACTTGTCGTAACCATGCCGGGACCAACGCTCCTAAGGGACAGGTGCCAACGTTACGGGACCGGGCTTTGGGGATCAATGCGGACTGACGCAGGAAGGGACGGGCCATGACCAGATTGTATGCAGGTGTCGCCGCGGCAGCAGTGACCGCGTTTCTGGGCGCATCGGCCTGGTATGTGCTGGCCCCCCGGTCAGACGACCCGTTTGCCGATTGCCGTCAGGGGCAGGTTGCAGGGGGCGATATCGGCGGGCCGTTCAGCCTGATCAATCCAGAGGGAAAGCTGGTCACCAAAGCGGAGGTGATCATCAAGCCGACGCTGGTCTATTTCGGCTATACATTCTGCCCCGACATCTGCCCCTTCGACATGGCCCGCAATTCCGAGGCGGTAGATATTCTGGACAAAATGGGCATGGACGTGACCCCCGTTTTCATCACCGTCGATCCGGACCGAGATACCCCCGAAGTGATGGGCGATTACGCGTCAAACATGCACCCGAAACTGATTGCCCTCACCGGCAGCGCCGACCAGGTCAAGGCGGCGGCGCAAGCCTACAAGACGTTTTATCAAAAGCAGGACGCCGAGGACGAATACTATCTGGTTGATCACATGACGTTCACCTATCTGATGCTGCCCGAAACCGGATTTGTGGATTTCTTCCGGCGTGACCTTACATCAGACCAAATGGCGGAAAGCGTTGCCTGTTACCTTCGGGCCAAGCAAGACTGACAGCCAAATGCCCCGCATGATCTGGAAACGCGCATGACTGAAGACATTTCTGCCAAAATCGGCCCGGACCGTTCGCTTCTTCTGGTCGATGATGACGAGCCGTTTGTGAAGCGCCTGGCCAAGGCCATGGAAAAGCGCGGCTTCCTGCCCGATACCGCTCAATCGGTGGCCGAAGGCCGGGCAAAGGCGCTAGCCCGCCCGCCTGCTTATGCCGTTGTCGATTTGCGGCTGGAAGACGGCAACGGGCTAGAAGTGATCGAAACCCTGCGGGATAAGCGTCCCGATTGCCGGATTGTGGTTCTGACCGGCTACGGCGCTATTGCGACGGCGGTTGCGGCCGTAAAGATCGGGGCAATCGACTATCTGCCGAAACCGGCCGATGCAAATGACGTAACCAATGCGCTATTGGCGGTTGGTGAGGCCAGGCCGGAACCCTCTGAAAATCCGATGTCGGCTGACCGGGTGCGCTGGGAGCATATTCAGCGTGTTTATGAGATGTGCGACCGCAACGTATCCGAAACCGCGCGCCGGCTTTCAATGCATCGGCGGACGCTGCAACGGATTCTTGCGAAACGAAGCCCGAAGTAAGTCGGGATTGTTGCAAAAATGGAATTGAGGGCCTATGCAGGGTACATCAAATCCAAGGGAGAATCGGAATTGGCAACTGATCTGAATTCACTTTCGTTGAAAGAGCTGAAAGACTTGCAATCACAGGTCGCAAAGGCCATTGCGGGCTATGAAGACCGCCGCAAGCGTGAAGCCATTGCAGAGCTTGAAGAAAAGGCCAAGGAGATGGGCTTTTCCTGGGCCGAATTGACCGGGGCTGTGACCACGCGCAAGCGGTCACCTTCGGTGGCGAAGTATGCGAATCCGGCTGACAAGTCCGATACCTGGTCGGGCCGTGGTCGCAAGCCGCGTTGGTTTGCTGCGGCACTTTCCAAAGGCGAAAAGCCCGAAGACATGGCAATCTGACCTAAGGCGTCAGCTTTGCGATCTTAACCATTTCAGGAATGCCCGGGCCGCAGCCCGCTTTGGCCCGGGCAACGTTGCGATGAAATAGGCCGGCAGCTTTTCGCGGCTTTCATGGACCACGCGCAACCGTCCGTCCGCTACGTCGGACAAGATCAGCGCCATGCTTTCCACCACCAGCCCCAGCCCCTGCCGTGCCGCCGCGATGGCAAGTTCTTCACCGCCGACGTCGGTCCGGCTGAGGTCTTCCGGCTGCAACCCAAGTCGTCGCAGATAGCTGTCCTGTTCGGGCCAGTTCCGGGTCAGGATCCAGTCCATCCCGCGCATGTCGTCCGGGGTCAGTGCCAGTTTGTCGCCGATCAGGGACGGAGCGCCAACGATCACCAAGCGGGCGGAAGCCAGGAAGGCCGTCTCGACCCCGGGCCAATCACCCGTGCCATAGCGGATACCAACGTCCATGCGTTCGCGGTGCAGATCGACCACCCGGCTGTCGGGGTGCAGCGACAGACCGATATCGGGATGGGTTGACCAGAAATCCTTGAGCCGGGGCATCAGCCATTGTGCCGCAAAGCTGGCGGTCAGGGTGACCCGGACCGGCTGGTCCGCCTCACCCGCACGCAACGCTTCGATCCCCCGCTGGAGGGTGGCAAAACCTTCGCCCAATGCTTCGGCCAGTTGCTCGCCGTCAACGGTCAGGCTGACCCCACGTCCCTCTCGCTGGACCAGCGTGCGACCCAGGTGATCCTCCAGCGCCCGGACCTGCTGTGCCACCGCCGCATGGGTGACATTCAGGGCTCGCGCCGCCTGGGAAAAGCTGCGGGCGTCGGCAGTTGCGGCAAAAGCGCGCAAAGCGGTGAGGGAGGGCAGGCTGCGCCAGTCGATTGCCATTTGATAGATCACCTAACAGTTTCGCAGGCTTTCTGAGTCGTATCACAGCGCCTTTTATGACAAAAGTCCCTTACACACTGATCAAAGGAGAAAGATCATGTTGAATATCTTCGCCCAGGCCCTGTTGGTCGCAACCCGTCTGGGCCACCTGCCCGAGGAAAACCTGCAGCGCCAGACCAAGCGTCGCAGCCCGCGCGAGTTTCAGGATATCGAAGGCCTGCGCACCGGTGAAACCCTGCGCAGCCAGGGCCGCTGATGCCGTGGTGCGGTCAATCGCAAGCAGCCAGCAGGCGCGCAACCGTTGAAACATAGTCCGCCCGCACCTCAGTGGGCGGACGCAATCTGATTTCCAGCCGGTGGATCATCTCAGGCAAGGGGCGCCCGAACAGCTTGTCGGCCTCGACCTCTTGAAACCCCGCGATCCGCACCGCCTCCAGCCAGGCGGAAACCTTGTCGGCGGTCTTGATGGCCTTCTTGATCGGCGCGGGCAGCACCGCAGGCAGACCAAACCGCCGATGCACCGCCGCCGTCAGCCGCAGGTCCAGTTCGCCATAACCCGGCCCGACAGCAGCTTTCACCGGGCTGATCATGTCGCCGATCACATATTCCGGCGCATCATGCAGCACCGCCGCCAGCCGCCACTTTGCAGCAATACCGGGATTGGCGCGGGCAAAGATTTCCTCGACCAGAAGCGAATGCTCGGCCACCGAATAGGGCCAGTCGCCGCGGGTCTGACCGTTCCAGCGCGCGACAAAGGCAAGGCCATGGGCGATGTCCTCGACCTCGATGTCCATCGGGGTCGGGTCCAGAAGGTCCAGCCTTCGCCCCGAAAGCATCCTTTGCCAAGCGCGGGTTGCCATGCCGGTTCTTCCTTCAGAAATGCGCCACATAGGGGTCAGGGAACCATTGCAGCCAGTCGGCGATGATGCCGCGCGATTGCATATGGCGATAGGCGATGCGCGCGACCTGACCGAAGGTCATTGGCGCGGGATCGCAAGCCGGGGCAAGTTCGGCCAGACGCTCCGGAAAATACTGGCGAAAGAACGCCGCATAGGATTGCGAAAACCGCACATCCAGACCGCCCCGCGATTCCCGAAAGGGTTTTTTCGGCCCGATAAAGTGCCGGATAAAGACCGGATAGCGCAGCGGGACCAATGGGAAATCAAAGTTCCACTGCCAGTTCCACGCCGGGGAAAGCTCGGCAAAGCCGCCATGCAGGGCCAGATTCAGCAAGGACTGATCCGCAAAGACCATTGCCTGCGGATAGGTCTCAGCAGTTGCGAGGCTGCGCTGTCTGACCTCTTGTTTCTCGAATGCGGCGGTGTCGATCAACAAAAGCCCGCTATTGAAATAGGGAACCTGCGCAAGGCCGGCGGCAGCGAACTCTCGGGAATGCGTGCCTTGGCTGATCAGTTGCTGATAGTCGCGCACGGCGGCAAACGGGTGCTGACCAATATCAACCGACAAGAGCCGGTCGATATCGCCACCTTCGACGAACATGTCGCAGTCAAGATACAGGATGCGACGGTAGATATGGCCAAGGCTCCTCGCGAGAAACAGACGGAAAAGTGGAATCAGTGTGCCGCCAAAGCGATTGATATTCCCGACGGCGGAAACCCCTTCGGGATGATGCAGCCGTATCCCCAGATCATTCGCCCAGCCCGGCAGTTCCAGCGGATCAGCCGTGGCAATGACAAAGTCAAAGGACCGCTGGGGATTGTGGAAGGCTATCTGGCGGATCATGAACAGGGCAAAGGGAAAATACTTCGCATCACAACACAATGCGACGGCGGAATCGGTTTGAACCGGGGCTGCCTGACCACTCAAATTTTGACATCCCATTCATCGTGAAACGTCTCGAATCCCGCCGAGATTTTCCGACGCGCGCGCAGGTGGATCATCATGTCGGCAAACATCCTGTCCAGTGGCAAGACACGGGGCGGTTCGCCCGGCGACAGCAGCGGCAGGGCCTCGGGCAGGTGGGTGCGGAAAAAGCTGGCATAGCTTTCACGAAAACGGATGTCGAGCGCTTCCGTATCATTCCATGGCTTGAACTTGCCGCAGAAGTGGCGGAACCGGACCGGAATCCGTCGGGTCGCAAAAGGGTATTCGCGGCTGGTCATCCAGTTCCAGACCGGCGAAAGCATCGCGAACTTCCCGCGAAGCACGATGTTGTAGGCGGATTGGTCCGCCAAAACGATCGCTTCGCGGCTATTCAGGATTGTCTCGACGCAGCGGTCGGAAATCCGTTCGCGCAGGTAAGCATCGGTGTCGATAACCATGACCCCGCTGTTGAAGTAGGGCAGGGCAGGCAGGCCGAGGATCCTGTACTCCGGCGCCCGTCCGTCCGACCTTTTGTGGACCAGCCGGGACATCACCGCCGCAATGGGATGATCGCCCATTCCGATGGTGATCAGTCGCTCCAGATCGCCACCTTCCATCAGGATGTCGCTGTCCAGATATAGAATCCTGCGGTATTTGTCGGCAAGCTGGTCGGCCGCTTTTATCCGGTAGAACGAAGCCCGAACAACCGGCCCGACCGGCAGATCTGCGGGCAGATCGTCAGCATGCATCTTGTGGAACAATATCCCGGCATCAAGCGCCCAGTGCGGCAATAAAAGTTCGTGCTCACTTGCAATCACCAGATCAAAAGTCCGTTTCGGACAAAAGAACATGATCTGGTTCATCAAATGCAGCGCGAAAGGCAGGAAATTTGCGTCGCAAACCTGCAAGACCGCGTTCTTTCTGGTATCCAGCAGCATCGTCACCTCACGTCTGCAATCGCCTTCCTGCATCTGATCAGGCCGCTGAGCCCAAAATACAAGCCAAAGCTTGCCCGACTGACCGCTGCCGGTTGATTGATTCCCGAACCGGCCTTTGCTATGGACGCCGCAACGTGGCGCGGACCTGCGCCTTCCTTTCATGAACAAGGGCAGATCGCGTCAATGGATTACGTCGTCAAGGACATCGCACTCGCCGATTTCGGCCGCAAGGAACTGACCATCGCCGAAACCGAAATGCCGGGTCTGATGGCCTGCCGTGAGGAATTTGGCGCGTCAAAGCCGCTGAAAGGCGCGCGCATCGTCGGGTCGCTGCACATGACGATCCAGACCGCCGCTCTGATCGAAACTCTGGTCGCGCTTGGCGCGGACGTCCGCTGGGCGTCATGCAACATCTTTTCGACGCAAGACCACGCTGCCGCTGCGATTGCGGCCGCGGGCATCCCGGTTTTCGCAGTCAAGGGCCAGACCCTGACAGAGCATTGGGACTATCTGGACAAGTCCTTCATGTTCCCTGCTGGCGCGAACATGATCCTCGACGATGGCGGCGACGCCACGCTTTACGTCCTTCTCGGTGCCCGTGCCGAAGCGGGGGAGGAGATCATCCCCGTGCCGCAGTCCGAAGAAGAAGAAGTCATCAAGCTGCAGATTTACAAGCGGATGAAGGAAACGCCCGGTTTCTTCACCAAGACCAAGGCGGCGATCAAGGGCGTTTCCGAGGAAACCACCACTGGCGTTCACCGGCTTTATGACCTTCACAAGAAGGGCGAGCTGCCGTTCCCGGCGATCAACGTCAACGACAGCGTGACCAAGTCGAAGTTCGACAACAAATACGGCTGCAAGGAATCGCTGGTCGACGGCATCCGCCGCGCCACCGACACGATGATGGCCGGCAAGGTTGCGGTGGTTTGCGGCTATGGCGACGTGGGCAAGGGCTCGGCCGCGTCGCTTCGCGGTGCCGGCGCGCGCGTCAAGGTCACCGAGGTTGACCCGATCTGCGCGCTGCAGGCTGCGATGGACGGCTATGAAGTGACGCTTCTTGAAGATGAAGTTGCCTCCGCCGACATCTTCATCACCACAACCGGCAACCGCGACGTCATCCGTATCGAGCATCTGCGCGAGATGAAGGACATGGCAATCGTCGGCAACATCGGCCACTTCGACAACGAAATTCAGGTCGCCGCCCTGCGCAACCACAAGTGGACGAACATCAAGGAACAGGTTGACCTGATCGAAATGCCCTCGGGCAGCCGGATCATCCTCCTCTCGGAAGGCCGGCTCTTGAACCTTGGCAACGCGACGGGCCACCCATCCTTCGTGATGTCGGCCAGCTTTACCAACCAGGTGCTTGCGCAGATCGAGCTTTGGACCAAGGGTCAGGACTACGCTCCCGGCGTCTATATCCTGCCGAAGGCGCTGGACGAAAAGGTTGCCCGCCTGCACCTGAAGAAGATCGGCGTCAAGCTGACCGAACTGCGCCGCGATCAAGCCGACTATATCGGCGTCAAGATCGAAGGCCCGTTCAAGTCGGACCACTACCGATACTGACCGCTTTTCGTTTTCCTTCGGGCGGGACAATCGACCTTTGCGGAGTTTCCGCCTGCGGGGAATCCCCGCCGATCTTTCCCGTTGCCGTTTGACGTCGTTACCGTAAGCTTTGCCCGTTCCGCCACCGTAGTGGCGGAACGGGACAGGTTTCAGGAACGAGGAAAACTCATGGGTAAGAGAGACGATCTCATCGCGAAATACGCGGATGATCTGAAGAACAAATGCAAGGTCACGCCAGACATCGCGCTGCTGACCAAGGTGACAATCGGGTGCGGCCCGTCGATCTATGACAACGACGCCCAGACGGTTGCCGCGTCCGACAAGGCCGAGCTAGAGCGGATCGAAGCGAATTTCCTGATCAAGAAACTGGGTCTGAAAGCTGGCCCCGCCTTGATGGACGGCATCAATGCCGCCGTCGAAACCTACGGGAAATCCGAGCGGAACAAGTTCCGCGCCGTGTTCTACTATCTTCTGGTCAAGCATTTCGGTCGCGAAGCCGCCTACAAGTAATCCACAGCGTTCAGCGCCAGACCCTTCCCCTCCGGTGGGGGAAGGGCAGGGACGCCAAGCATGTGTGACCGAACTTGTGGCATTTGAACCAAACCCTCCACACTCGCGGCTTGCCCATACCCGGGGATTCGGGGCATCAACAACAGGTCAGGGCAGTAAGCCCGGGACCCTTTACAGATCACGTGCGGTGCTTGGGGTGCGCGTGGGGTGGGTGGAGGGTTCCGTAGGGGTGCGGGGCCCTCCATTCTTTTTTCCGGCCAAAGCAAGTCGTCGCTGCCATCGGGGCCCGCAGCGCGCGCATGCGCAATATGGTTTGTGGGCCAAATGTCGCATGCGGTGTCAGATCGGGGGATCGCATCCGCACCCAACTTGTGATGCCATTCGTTGTCGCCTAAGGTTCCCCTGGGTTGAACCGCACCAGGACGACGATGGGGCACTGCCACCTATGATTGAAACGAGACTGTTTGGGGAGCCGTATCCCGGCGCGCCGATTGTGATTGCCGTCTTCTCTTACCGCTACGAAGCCCATCTGGTCCCGGATTTCATCGCCAACATCCGGCCCTTCATCACCGGCTATGTGGCCTGGGACGACCGTGCCGCAACGACAGAGCTGACCTCTGAGCCTGAACGCCGCAATCGCCTGTTGGCCGAAGCCCGCAAGATGGGTGCCCGCTGGATTCTGGCCGCCGATCCGGACGAACGTATCGAGGATGCGTTGGCCAGACGCTTGCCCTCCTTGCTGGCGGAAGGCGAAGGCAACCTCTGGGTTTTTTCCACGCGCGAAATGTTCACGCCGGACAGCTATCGGGTTGACGGTATCTGGCGGGAAAAGCGTCGGCTGACACTATTTCCGGTCGCCGCGATTGGAAAGGAATTGGACAAAGCCCTGCACGGTGAATGGATCGTCGACCGCAGCGGTTTTCGGCTGCGGGACGCGGAAACGAATTTCTATCACTTTCGGATGGCAACGCCGGCGCGCCGAAGTTTGCGCCGCGACCTTTACGCGTCCGCCGACTCGGCCCGGAAATTTCAGCCGATCGGTTACGACTATCTGGATGATGAACGCTCCATGGTGCTGGAGCAGATCCCTAAGGACCGGAATTTCAGCCCGCCTTTTCAAGAGGATAACGGGCTTTGGTCACCAGAGTCAGACTTCCTGAGAGAGGTGGTCCCAGACCCGCTTGAAGTGCGGTTGAATTTTGTCGGAAGGTCGATCCTGACCGCCGGTCACGGTCAGGCCAGCCATGTGATGCAGGATCTGGCG
>CAIXBE010000113.1 GCA_903917595.1 uncultured Rhodobacterales bacterium | reverse complement strand
TGCTGAAATCTCGCTGCAGGACGCGACTGCGGGCATGGACCTTGTCCCTTGCGAGCTGTCGAACCTTGCCTGCACTACGATGACCCTGCCGCTTGATCCGCGCGGGAATGATCCGGACCAGACCATCGACATCACCTTTGCCCTGGCCTTCGCCAATGTCGAAAGCCGGGGGATCATGTTCTACTTTGTCGGCGGTCCCGGCGGGTCTGGCCTTGCCTCGGCCGACAACTACCTTTCGGCCTTCGATGTCAGCCTGACCGATTATACCGACGTCGTCTTTGTCGATCAGCGCGGCACCGGCCCCGACCACGGCCTGACCTGCCCGGTGGCCCAAGCCCGGTTCGATATCGCCCCCGCCACGCTGGACGATCCCGACGGCGTCATCGCCACCGCCAAGGCCTATGTCACCGATTGCATCGCCGAGCTTGATGCAGATGCCCTGTTGCCGGTCGTAAAGACCGATGTGGCGATCCAGGATTTCGAGGCGTTCCGTCAAGCCATCGGCGCGCCCAAAGTCTGGCTTTACGGCGAAAGCTACGGCACTCAGGTCGTCCAGGCCTATGCCGCCGCTTATCCGGATGCGGTGACCGGGGTGATTGTCGACGGGGTAGTCGACCTGAACCTTAGCGCGGAAGGCTTTTACCGCAGCTACACGCTTGCCGCTGAAATCCTGCTGGCCGAAACCCTTGCCGCTTGCGCTGACATCGCCGACTGCCGGGATGACATGGCCGGGGATGCAGCAGAGGTCTACGACACCCTTTACGCCAAGCTTGCCAAAGGCCCGGCCATGGTCCCGATCACGCTAGGCGACGGCACCCAGACCCAGCGGCAACTGACCACCGGCCTCTTGGAGGCGAATGCCTTCTACGCGCTTTACTCGCCCGATGGCCGGACCGAATTTCTGCGCGCCCTTGCCGCAGCCAGCAAAGGCAACCTTTGGCCGATGCTGCAGCTTGGCTATGTGAACATGTATGTCGATGCCGAAACCGAAGCGGGGATCTCGGATCCAAGCTGGTCGGGTGCGGCCTATTACGCCATCACCTGTTCCGATTACGGCAGCGGCTTTGGAACCGCGGATGAACGCGCCAACAAGATTCTGGACGAGGCCCGTGCCCTTGCCCCTCAGGCGCCCCGCCTGCTGCGGTCCTATTACATAGAACGGATCGCCTGCGCCTACTGGCCGCATCAGGGGCCCGAAACCCGGCCCGAACCCTTTGCGGGCGGCGATTGGCCCACGCTGGTCCTGAACGGCGACCACGACCCGATCACGCCGATCACCATGGCCTATTCGGTGTTGGACAACGCGCAAAACGCCTACGGTGTCTTCATGCAGGGCGGCCCGCATGTAATCTGGGGCCGGGGCTTTGCCTGCCCCGATACCATTGTGCAGGCGCTCTTGTATGACGGCACCCTTCCGGTCGCGCGCGAACAGATCTGCAAGCAGGACCAGATCGGCGACTACACCGCGATGACCCTGACCAATCCGGCCGAACTGGCCGATGCCTTTACCGTTGCCAAGTCGGTCGAGATCGAGCTTACGCAGTTCCTGCCGCTGAACAGTTGGGACGGCATTGACCCCCGGACCTTTGGTTGCCAGCACGGTGGCACCTTGACCGCGGCCACAACGGACCGGGGCACCGACTATACCTTCAAGGAGTGCCGCTTCTGGCCCGGCCTGGCCGTCACCGGCACCGGCATCGAAATCGCGATGGACGAAGCCGACGACGGCCTGACCCTGACCCTTGCCGTAAGCGGGGCCCGGTCTGGCGACATCGTCTATACCTACAGCGACGTGGATGAGGCTTGGCGCTTTTCGGGAACCTGGAGCGGCCTGCCCGTGGCCCTGCCGCGCGGTCTGCCATGACCTGAGGGGGGGATATGTATGCCTGCAACCGCTGAAGCGCCCGACGCTTCAACCGACGCCTCGACCGAGGTTGCGCTTGCCGTTCGCAACCTGATGCCGGGCCTTCGGCAGCATGCTGGTGTTGCCATGACGCTGATGGGCGCGGCCTTGGGGGCAGGTCTCCTTGTGGGATTCTGGAGCCTGTCCTCGGGAACCGACGGCGACGAGCGATGGAAGTTCGGCATCTTTGCGCTGTTCCTTGCCGTGCTTTCGGTGGGCTGGGCCTACAATTCGATGATCCGCAAGCAAGAGGCGCTGGTGATGCCGGTCCTTGCGGCGGCAGTGGGGCTTTCCTATGCCAAGGACGCAAGTGGTTTTCTGCGCGCCCTTCCAAACCGGCTTTTGCCCAAAAGGATCAAATCCGCGGAAGATCTGGTTCAGGGCAGCCTTGGTGCCCACCGGATCGAGATGGCCGAGGTCAAGGTTGAAACCGGCGGCAAGAACTCACGCACCCTGTTCGCCGGTCTGATTGCCCGGTTTCCGAACCGGGTGGCGATGCCCGCCTTTTTCATCGCGCGCGAAGACAAGACACGCCCCGGTATGTTCTTTGGCGGCGAGTTGTCGACCGACGGGCTTTACCACCTGCGATCCGTCATCGGCGGTGGCGGGGCCAGCTACGGGGTCTGGACCTCATGGACGGCGCGGGACGAACCCGCCGCACTTGCCCCCGTGGTCGAAAAGGTAACCCGGATCGAAGACCAGCTTGGTCGCGGAACCCAACTTTATGCCGCGACCTGCGACGGCACGGAAATGCATGTGGCCCTGACCCACAACCGCAACCTGTTTCGCATCGGCGGGCTGTTTCCCAATGAGGCCGACGTCTTCGCCGATGTGCGCGCTGCAATGCAGGACCTGACCGTGCCCCTGACCCTG